>JAUJMB010000023.1 GCA_030447045.1 Rubrobacteraceae bacterium
CGCACAGGATCTGCTCCAGAAACCTCTCCGGGATGCGCTGCAGGCGCGCGATCTCCGCCACGCCTAAGGGGCCTTCGTGGCCGCTGATCGCGATCTCCACCAACGCCCTTACCGCGTATTTGCTCTTCTGGGTAAGCCTCAAGACACAACACCACCTGCTTGCGAAACGTATTACGCTGGATTGTAGCAGACGCCCGTTAGGTCGGTCCGTTATCAGACGCCGCGGGCGCCCCGCCTGAGGGGCTTTGGCCGGGAGGATCGAGCGGGATGGGCCGTCGGACCAGAGGCTATCTGGCCTCTTATCAGTCGTCGCGGTTTATGTCCCTCTCCATGTACTGGCGCATGGCGTCCTCTATCCGTTGGCCGGTGACGAGAAAGACGGTGCTGCCGCCGATGTCGACGCCGTGGTCGGCGATGCGTTCGAGGTAGTGGACCATGAGGGCGGCCCGCATCCGCCACTCGGGGGCGCCGGCGCCGGAGTCGGAGGGGTTGGCGATAAGGTTCATCGCCTCGGAGTAGAGGAGGTCCACCTTGTCGTCCTTGGCCTGGAGGTCGCGCGCGCTGTCTATGTCCCGGTTCTCGAAGATGTCGAGGCCCTCGTTAAAGATGTTCCGCGCCGTTCGGGCCATCTCCACCAGGGCGGCTTCTAGGTCCTCGTCCCGCTCGGCGCCGGCCGTCTCGGCCAGGGCGTGGCAGATGTGCTCCGAGAGGGCGCCGGAGCGCACCAGGTGGTTCGTCACGGACTGGACGGTGTAGAGGAGCCTGAGGTCGCCCGCGACCGGGGCCTGGCGGGCCTGCAGGACCATGGAGTCCCGGTCGATCTCGGCCCCGCGCGCCTTGTAGCGGAGGTCCACCCCGAGCTCGCGCGCGGCGAGCTCCTCGTCGCCCGTCTCCATCGCCTTGACCATGTTCTCCAGCGAGGCCCCGACCTCCCTGCCGAGGTCGAGCACCTCGCCGACGAGGGAGTCGAGCTCCTGCTGAAAGCTCTCCCTGGGCATCGGCTAGCCGAACCGTCCCGTGACGTAGTCCTCCGTCTCCTTGCGCTCGGGGTTCGAGAAGATCTTCTCCGTGTCGTCGAACTCCCAGAGCCGCCCCGGGTCGCCCATGTTCACTATGTAGAAAAAGCCCGTAAAGTCCGAGATGCGCGCCGCCTGCTGCATGTTGTGCGTAACGATCACGACCGTGTAGCTCTTCTTCAGCTCGGCCATGGTGTCCTCGATCTTCTGGGTCGAGACCGGGTCGAGGGCCGAAGCCGGCTCGTCCATCAGGATGACCTCGGGCTCCACCGCCAGGGTCCTCGCGATGCACAAACGCTGCTGCTGGCCGCCAGAGAGGCTGTAGCCGCTCTCCTTCAGGCGGTCCTTCACCTCGTCCCAGAGGGCCGCCTGGCGCAGACTACGCTCCACCAGCTCGTCGAGGTCGCCGCGGAAGCCGTTGATCTTGGCGCCCCAGGCCACGTTGTCGTAGATGGACTTCGAGAAGGGGTTCGGCTTCTGGAAGACCATGCCGACGCGGCGCCGGATCACGACGGGGTCCGAATCCTTGGCGTAGATGTCCTGCTCCCCGAGCGTGACGCTGCCCTCGGCCCGCGCCCCGGGGATGACCTCGTGCATCCGGTTCAGGCAGCGGATGTACGTGCTCTTCCCGCAGCCCGAGGGGCCTATGAGCGCCGTCACCTTGTTGGCCTGAATGTTCATGCTGACGTCGGTGACGGCCTTGAAAGAGCCGTAGAACGCGGAGAGGTCCCCTACCTTCATGCCCAGAGTGGAACCGTCGCCCGGGGAGGCGCCGCCCCCCCGCTTCACCTCTCTGCGCTCCTCGGAAACCTCGGACACCCTGCGACCCTCCCTGGTCTTCTGAAACTCCACTAGGCTAACACCTTTCCCTCGCGTGTGGGCGTACCCTCAGCTACGCCTCTGATACCTGTTACGCAGCACTATCGCCACGGAGTTCGCGACGAGCAGCACCGCCATGATCACCACAATTCCGGCCGCGGCGGAGTCCTGGAAGACCTGCTGCGGGCGGCTGATCCAGTCGTATATCTGCGTGGGCAGAGCCATGTAGCCGTCGAGCGGGCCGGCGGTAGCGTAGGTCTGGTAGAGGGCCACGCCGACGACCAGGATCGGGGCCGCCTCCCCTATCGCCCTTGAGAGCGCCAGGATGATGCCCGTAAGAGCGCCGGGCAGCGCCATCGGGAGCAGGTGGCTCCGGATCACCTCCCACTTGGTAGCCCCGAGCGCGTAGCCGCCCTCCCTGATGGCCCGCGGGATGGCCCGCAGCGCCTCCCTGGTGGCGACGATGATGACCGGCAGGATCAGCAAACTCAACGTCAGCGCGCCCGAGAGGACGCTCGCCCCACCGGTCACCGGCGCCAGCAACTGCACGAAGATGCCAAGCCCGAGCAGACCGTAGATGACCGAAGGCACCCCGGCGAGGTTCGAGATGTTGACCTCGATGATCCGGTTGAAGCGCGTATCCTCGGCGTACTCTTCGAGGTAAACCGCGGCCCCCAGCCCGAGCGGCACGCTGATCAGGAACGTCAGGCCGAGAAGCCACAGCGAGCCCACGAGCGCCGGGTAGATCCCGCCGTTCTCAGGGAAGATCTGGGACGGGAAGCTCGTCAGGAAGCCCGGGCTCAGCATGCCGGAGCCGTCCCTGGCCACGTCCACCAGCAGCACCGCCAGCACGACGACGCCGACCAGCGCCGCCGCCGTCACGATCACGGTGAAGACCCGGTCGAAGCCGTAGCGGGCGGCCATGTTCGCCTTGAAGTCCGTCCCCGCGGCCCCCTCTTGCGGCCTCTCCACCTGCTTGCCTGCCCGCGCCACTAGTAGATCTCCCTGAATCGCCGGACAAACCAGTAGCTGACGAGGTTGAGGGCCAGGGTCATGAGGAACAGCGCCGACCCGACCGCGAAGATGGACTTGAAGGCCACCGACCCGCGCGGCGTCTCGCCGCCCACCACCTGCACGATGTAAGCCGTCATCGCCTGCATGCCCTCGAGGGGGCTCCCGAGCCAGTTCGCCTGGGCGCCCATCGCGATGGTCACGATCATGGTCTCCCCGATGGCCCGCGAGACCCCGAGGATCACCGCCGCCACTATCCCCGAGAGCGCCGCCGGTATCACGATCTTCGTGGCCGTCTCGCGCCGGGTCGCGCCGAGCGCGTAGGCGCCCTCCCGCAGACTACGCGGCACGGCGTAGATGGCGTCCTCGCTGACGGAGGCCACGGTGGGAACGATCATGACGCCCATGATGAGCCCGGCGGAGAGCGCGTTGAAGGAGCCCATGCCGGGGAAGAAGTTGTCCCTGAAGAAAGGGGTTATGAACGTCAGGGCGAAGTACCCGTAGACCACGGTGGGCACGCCGGCCAGGATCTCGAGCGCCGGCTTGAGCCACCGCCTCAGGCCGTTCGGAGCGTACTCGCTCAGGTAGACGGCCGTGAGCAGCCCCACCGGGAGCGCCACGGCTATGGCTATGAGGGTCGCCATGACCGTCCCGTACACGAGCGGCAGGACGCCGAACTCGCCCCGCGAGGGCACCCACCGCGTCGAGGTCAGGAACTCCCAGACGGAGACGTCGAGAAAGAACCGGACGGTTTCCTCAAAGAGGACGACGACGATCCCGACCGTGGTGAAGATAGACAGGTAGGCGCAGGCCGCGAGCAGAAACTTCACCACCCGCTCCCTAACCTCTCGGGTGCGGCTGTTGCGCTGCCAGTCGCCCTCCCCGGACCTCGCCCCTTGCGTCCTAACGGCCAATCTCCTATCCCTCCAGCATCTCTTGCCTACGCCCAACAAGTGTCGATAGAACCCGAACAAATACGCAGGACGAGGGGCCGGTGATGAGCCGGCCCCCGTCGATAGTCGCTATTTTAACAACTCGTAGCAACTTGTGACAAACCCCTACTGCGCCTGCTCCAGCGCCGCCTCCAGGTCGCCGCCCTTGGGCTCGCCCTCCGCGGTGAACACGGTGCCGGTGGTGCGGTCCTCGTACTGCTTGCGTGCCTCCTCCGCCAGGCCGGTGGTCAGGGGGACGTACTTCGCCGCCTCCACGAGCCGGTCGAGGTTCCCTTCGGAGAGGTAGAAGTCCACGAACGGCCCGACCGCGTCGTTGTTCTTGAGGGCCTTCGTGCTCACGTAGATGAACAGCGGGCGGGAGAGCAGGTACTCGCCGGAGCGGATGGTCTCCGTGCTCGGCGAGACCCCGTCGATGGAGAGCGCCTTCAGCTTGTCCTGGTTGTTCTCGTAGTAGGAGAAGCCGAAGTACCCGAGGGCGTTCTGGTCGCCGGAGACGCCCTGGACGAGCACGTTGTCGTCCTCGCTCGTCTCGACGTCGGAGAGCCGGCTGGTCTCCTCCTCGTTCTGGACGATGGTCTCGTTAAAGAACTCGTAGGTACCGGACTCGGTGCCGGGGCCGTAGAGGCTGATCTCCTGGTCCGGCCACTCGGGGTTGACCTGGCTCCAGCGCGTGACCTTGTTCTCGGCGGCGGGCTCCCACAGCGTCTTCAGCTGCTCGGCCGTCACGTCCGTCGCGAAGTCGTTCTGCTCGTTGACCACCACGGAGATGCCGTCGAAGGCTACCGGGATCTCGATGAACTCCACCCCGTTCTCCTCGCACACCGGCACCTCCTCTGCCACGTCTATCGGCCTGGAGGCGTCGGAGATCTGGGTGTCGCCCTTGCAGAAGGCCTCGAAGCCGTCGCTGGTGCCCGCGCCGCCGACGCTGATGCGCGCCCCCCGGTTCTCCTGCGCGAACACCTCCGCCGCCGCCTGGGTTATAGGCTGGACCGTGCTCGACCCTTCGATGGAGATCTCGCCCGAGGCCTCTCCCCCGCCCTGGCTTCCCCCGCCGCCGCAGGCGGCAACCACGAGCGACAGGGCCAGCACCAGGGCCGCCCCCACGACGAGCCTCACACGCGAGATCCTACTCAACCGACTTCCTCCTGGTCTCAGACGACAAAAGACTTCAGTCCGACTTCCAGGGCAGGATCATATGGGATCGAGGCCCCGATTTAGTTGCAGTTACGTAAACTCCGCGCTAAATCGAGGTTAAACGGGTTTCGGGCCGGTCAGCCCGTCAGCCTGCGAGGTTCTCCCGTCACCCGGCCTGCTCCCACGGACGTTCAACTCCGATGTTTTACGGTCCGGACGTGGGTCGGTCTTCCTCGTTTCCCTGTGGCGCGGGCGGGTTTGAAACCCGCCCCAGACGCGTCCATCAAGGGGCGCGCCTATATTGCTCTGTCAGGCTGGGATGCTGACCCTATTCCCATTCGATGGTGCCCGGAGGCTTGCTGGTGATGTCGAGCGCAACCCGGTTGACGCCCGGGACCTCGTTGATGATGCGGTTGCTTATCTTCTCGAGCAGGTCGTAGGGGAGGCGGGCCCAGTCCGCGGTCATCGCGTCGTCCGAGGTTACGGCCCTTATGACCACGGGGTAGGCGTAGGTCCTGGCGTCGCCCATCACGCCGACGGAGTGGATCGCCGGGAGAACGGCGAAGCTCTGCCAGAGGTCGCGGTAGAGGCCGGCTGCCCGGATCTCCTCCTGCAGCACGGCGTCGGCCCGGCGCAGGATCTCCAGCCTCTCCGCCGTCACGTCGCCTATCACCCGGATCGCGAGCCCAGGCCCCGGGAACGGCTGGCGCCACACGAGCCGCTCGGGCATGCCTAGCTCCGCCGCGACGACCCTCACCTCGTCCTTGAACAGGTTCCGCAAAGGCTCCACGAGATCAAGATCCATGACCTCCGGCAGGCCGCCGACGTTGTGGTGGCTCTTTATCTTCGCCGCGTCGCGGGTGCCGCTCTCTATGACGTCGCTGTACAGCGTACCCTGGACGAGGAAGGTGGCGTCCTCTATCCCTTTAGCCTCCTCCTCGAAGGTGCGGATAAACTCCTCGCCGATGATCTTGCGCTTCGCCTCCGGGTCGGTCACCCCGGCGAGCTTGTCCAGGAAACGGCCCTTGGAGTCCACGTGGACGAGCGGCAAGTCCGAGTTCTCGCCGAACGCCTCGACTACCTGCTCGGCCTCGTTCTGGCGCAGGAGCCCGTGGTCCACGAAGACGCACGTAAGGTTGTCCCCTATCGCCCGGTGGACGAGCATGGCCGCCGTGGAAGAGTCGACCCCGCCGGAGAGGCCGCAGATGGCCTTCCTGTCACCGACCTGCTCCCTTATCCGCTCGACGGCGTCGGTGATGATGTTGACCGGCGTCCAGTCCGGCTTGCAGCCGCACACCTCAAAGAGAAAGTTCTTGAGGATCTCCGTACCATACTCTGTGTGCTTGACCTCGGGGTGGAACTGGACGCCGAAGCGCCCGGCACCGGGCTCCTCGAAGGCGATGATCGGGACCGAAGGCGTCTCGGCCGTCACCCTGAAGCCCTCGGGGGCCGCAAAGACCGCGTCGCCGTGGCTCGTCCACGCCTTCTGCTCGTCCGGCGTGCCGGCGAAGAGGCCCTCGTGGTCCTTGACTACAAGGTCGGAGCGGCCGTACTCCCTGATCTGGACGGCCCCGACCTCCCCGCCAAGGGAGAGCGCCATGTGCTGCATCCCGTAGCAGATGCCGAGCATCGGGGATTCTAGGTCGAAGAGCCTCTCGTCCACGCGCGGGGCGCCCTCGCCGTAGACGGAGTTCGGGCCGCCGGAGAGGATGATCCCATCCGGGTTTTTGGCCATGATCTCCTCTACGGGGGTGTCGTAGGGGATCAGCTCGGAGAAGACGCGGCACTCGCGGACGCGCCGGGCGATGAGCTGCGAGTACTGGCCGCCGAAGTCGAGGACCAGGATCAAGGCTTACTTGCCCATCCCGACGCGCTGGGCGCCCTGCTCGGACTTGCCCTCCGTGGCGAGCGAGGGCGCGAACATCACCTCGGCCTTCTGGAACTCCTTTATGTTCTGGTAGCCGGTCGTCGCCATGCTCGTCCTGAGCGCGCCCATGAGGTTGAGGGTCCCGTCGTTCTCGCGGGCCGGGCCGACGAGGATCTCCTCTATGCTCCCGGAGACGCTGGTCTGGATGCGCGTCCCCCGCGGCAGCGTCGGGTGGAAGGTCGCCATGCCCCAGGAGTAGCCCCGGCCCGGCGCCTCCTCGGCCTTGGCGAAGGCGCTGCCGAGCATCACGGCGTCGGCGCCGCAGGTGATGGCCTTGGCGACCTCGCCGCCGGTGCGCATCCCGCCGTCCGCTATGACGTTGACGTACTCGCCGGTCTCCAGGTAGTGGCGCATCCGCGCGGCGGCGGCGTCGGAGACGGCGGTCGCCTGCGGCACCCCCACCCCGATGACGCCACGCGTCGTGCAGATCCTGCCGGGGCCCACGCCCACGAGGACGCCTACGGCCCCGGTCCGCATGAGGTGCAGCGCCGTCGAGTAGCTCGCGCAGCCGCCGACCACGACGGGCACGTTCAGGGATGGCACGAACTCCATCAGGTTCAGGGGCTTGACCGTCCGGGAGACGTGCTCGGCGGAGACGACGGTGCCCTGGATCACGAGCACGTCCAGCCCCGCCTCTATGGCGGCCCCGTGGTAGCGCTCCACCCGCTGGGGCGTGAGGGAGGCGGCGGCTATGACGCCGCGGTCCTTTATCTCCTGCACGCGGCGGAAGATGAGCTCCTCTTTTATGGGCTCGGCGTAGAGCTCCTGCATGACGCGCGTGGCCTTGTGCTCCGGCAGGCTCGCTATCTCCTCGAAGACGGGGCCCGGGTCCTCGTAGCGCGTCTGCAAACCTTCGAGGTTCAGGACCGCGAGGCCGCCGAGGCCGCCGATGATGCCGGCCGTCGCCGGGTCAACGGCCGCGTCGAGCGCCGACGCGAGGCACGGCAGGTCCAGGTGCAGATCCCCCAGCGACCACGAGATGTCCACGTCCTCGGGGTCGCGGGTCCTGCGGCTCGGCACTATGGCGATCTCGTCCAGCCCGTAGGCCCGGCGGGCGGTCTTTCCTCGCCCGATCTCAATATCCATGGGAAACGGTGCTCCTTTCGGCTCTTCTAGGGCAAGCAAGACGAGGCCCACGGGGTGAGTTCCCCGTGGGCCTCGATAAATTTTTCCGTCAACCGCTGCAAATCCAGTTTATGCTACACCGCAACCGGCGCAGCGGTCAAGCAGCGTGCCTGCCCTAGACTACGCCAAGCAGAGCCAGCACCACGATCACGAGAATGACC
Organism: Rubrobacteraceae bacterium; assembly: GCA_030447045.1. The sequence continues at coordinate 8,147 of JAUJMB010000023.1, forward strand.
ACCACTATGATGGTGATTATGCTGTTGGTGTTCATGCGGCCTCCTCGGAGATCTCTCTGAACTTCGTTACCTCGCTACACGCCAGGGACCGACGTGGCAGTAAAATGACGCCTACACCACACCCAACAGCCTGAGCAGTACTATTACCAAGATAATGACCACTAGGATCGTGATGATCCCGCCTACTCCTCCCCGCATCTCCTCACCTCCCCTTTCGGAAACGCTATCCCAAGATGAACGGCAAACCGAGCACGATCAACAGGACAACCACCAGAACAACGACCATTATGCCGAGTTCCCTGCCTATCTCTCCTCCCCTCTCCCTAGCCCGGCCTCCCACTCGCGCCAATATATACCCTTTAGGACCCCGACGAAACGGCAACGGTTACGCCGGGCGCCCCGAACGCGGGTCGGCTAGGCGGAGGCACCCATCGCAATTAACGTAAGCAGGAACAGGAGCAAGAAGGCCGCCAGGATGAGCAGCTTCAAGGCCATTATGGCGAACGTGATCCAGGTCCAGACCCTGGCCAGGCGCGACGAATCTCTGGCACCGACGTAGTTACCCCCCGCCACCTTGCCGTTGACCTGCGCCCCGTAAACGATGGCGACGATTCCCGTAATGACACCTGGAACGGTCAAGAAGGGCGGTGCAAAAGAGAGAAAACAGACTAGGGTCAGCAAGGCGGCTTGCACGAGGTAGTTGGGGATGTTGGGGACGGGTGCGCCCGGACCGATTGCCGACCCGCCGGAGAGGCCGGCGCTCCCGGTGCTCAGGGGCGGCACCTCGACGCTCAGGGTCTGTATCTTCCGCATCTCGGCACCGCAGTTCACGCGGTAGGAGGTGCCCTCCTCGTTTCGGGTGCCACAATTCGAACAGAACAACGGGTGCGCTCCCTCCCTCCGACGATCAAGAACGCCGACGGGCGGCCCGTTATGCGGGATGGGCGCCCCGGCCCGCGACCCGCACGAAAAAGCGGCGCCCCCGGAGGGGCGCCGCCTGAAGAGTTCCCGGTGGGGGAACCTTACATCATGCCGCCCATGCCGCCGGCGGGCATGGCCGGGGCGTCCTCCTCGGGCTCGGCGATGATCACGTCGGTGGTGACGATGAGCGAGCCGATGGAGGCGGCGTTCTGCAACGCGCTCCTGGTGACCATGGCCGGGTCGATGACGCCGGCCTGCACGAGGTCCTCGTACTCGCCGGTCAGGGCGTTGAAGCCCAGGGAATCGGCCTGGTTGCGGACCTTGTCCACGACGATGGAGCCGTCGGCGCCGGCGTTGTAGGCGATCTGACGGATCGGCTCCTCAAGGGCCCGGTGCACGATGCGCGCGCCGGTCCTCTCGTCGCCCTCCAGCGTCTCCACGAGCTGGCCGACCGGGTCCTGCGCCTTGAGCAGGGCCACGCCGCCGCCGGGGACGATGCCCTCTTCGAGGGCCGCCCGGGTCGCCGAAAGGGCGTCCTCCACGCGGTGCTTGCGCTCCTTGAGCTCCGTCTCGGTCGCCGCGCCCACCTTGATGACGGCGACGCCACCGGCGAGCTTGGCGAGACGCTCCTGGAGCTTCTCGCGGTCGAAGTCCGAGTCGGTGGTCTCGATCTCGGAGCGGATCTGAGAGATCCTGCCCTTGATCCGGTCCACATCACCCGCGCCGTCCACGATAACCGTGTTGTCCTTGGTGATGACCACGCGGCGGGCGTTGCCGAGCTGGTTGAGCTGGGTGTTCTCCAGCTTGAGGCCGAGCTCCTCGGTGATGACCTCGCCGCCGGTGAGGATCGCGATGTCCTCGAGCATCCTCTTGCGCCTGTCGCCGAAGCCGGGGGCCTTGACCGCGGCGGCGTTGAACGTGCCGCGCAGCTTGTTGACGATCAGGGTGGCAAGCGCCTCGCCCTCGACGTCCTCGGAGACGATGAGGAGCGGGCGGTTGGACTGCATCACCTGGTTGAGGATCGGGAGCACGTCCTGGACGTTGCCGATCTTCTGGTTGGCTATAAGGATGAACGGGTCGTCGAGGACGGCCTCCATCCTCTCCTGGTCCGTCACGAAGTACGGAGAGAGGTAGCCCTTGTCGAACTGCATGCCCTCGGTGAACTCGAGGTCCATCCCGAAGGTCTGGCCCTCCTCGACGTTCACCACGCCGTCCTTGCCGACCTTGTCGATGGCGTCGGCGATGACATTGCCGATCTCGTCCGAGCGGGCGGAAATCGCACCGACCCGCGAGATCTCATCGCGGCCCGAGATCTCCTGGGACTGGCCCTGGACGGCCTCGACGGCGGCGGCGACGGCCTTGTCGATGCCGCTGCGCAGGATCACCGGGTTCGCGCCGGCGGCCACGTTCTTGAGGCCCTCGCGCACGATGGTCTGGGCGAGAACGGTCGCCGTGGTCGTCCCGTCGCCCGCCACGTCGTTGGTCTTGGTAGCGACTTCCTTGACGAGCTGGGCGCCCTGGTTCTCGAAGATGTCCTCGAGCTCGATCTCCCTGGCGATGGTTACGCCGTCGTTGGTGATCGTCGGCGAGCCGAACTTCTTGTCGAGAACGACGTACTGGCCCTTCGGGCCGAGCGTGATCTTGACCGCCTCGGCGAGCTTGTTGACCCCCGCCTCCAGCGCCCGACGCGCCTCGGTATGGAACCTTAGCTCTTTGTGCGCCACTGCATGCCTCCTCTGCTAGACTACGCGACAAGCGTTTCCTATCCTGCGTTCGGCACTCTCACCTTGCGAGTGCCAGCGACGAGAGTATATTCCTGGGCGGGGTACAATTCAACGGTGGGCGTCTTCAGAACAGACAGGATTCCGAGCCTCAGCAGGATCCCGGCCGAGCTCGGCCGGGAGGGGCGCGCCTGCGACCGCTGCGGCCACCAGACGGAGCACATCCTCTACAGGGTCCCGAAGAAGCTCGCGTTTCTGTACCTCAAGGATCACCCGAACAACGTGCAGGCGACCTGCGTGGAGTGCGCCCGGAGCACGGTGCTGACCGGCGAGGACCGCGAGCGGGTGCTCGGCCCTCGATAGAGCGCGGGTGTTGGGTCACAGCGGTCAGCTCCCTTGGTCCGCGCAGAAGCTATGCGGCGTTCGTCGATGCCGGGGCGGTTCTCCGGGCGGGTTTGAAACCCGCCCCTACGGGTGGATTGGGAACGCTACGTGTCCTGTTCGGGTGCCTCGCCGGATGGGGTCTCTTGTCGCGGCGGACGGCTTGAATCGCCGCTGTCGTTCTTCGCGTCGTGCTGGCCGCGTGTCTCCGGTTCTCAGGCGGCGCTCGGGTGAGGCGACTCTGTTGGGCTGGACGGCCCTCCCGTAGAGCGGTCGTATTGAGAGTCCGTCGGGTTGGGCTTCGACGGGTCCTCTTCCGGTAGGTCGTTGTTCGGCGGGTCGTTTTCGGGTGGTTCTGGGGTGGGTCGGGGCCGCTGATCGTCGCCGGTGTCGGGGGACGTCGTTCCCTGAGGGTCCTTGTCCGGGCGGTCGTGCTTCGGCGGTTCGGGCCGGTCTTCGTTGGGGCGTTTGGAGGGGGGTTCGTTATGGGCTTTCTTCGGGCTGTTGGGAGTGGACGGTTTCTTGGTGGAGGCGTTCTCGCCGCGGTCGGTCTGCCGGGTTTTGCGGTCCGGACTCGAGTCTTTGGTGGTATCGAGGTCCGGGCTCAGGTTGGGATTTTCGGGGGCGGGCCAGGCGCCGTCGTGGGTGGATGGGGTCGGCGGTCCGGTTCTCGGGGCCTCGCAGAAGCGGGCTTCCGAGTCGCCGGTAACGGCGCCGCCGTTCGATTTGATCCACTCCAGCAGCGGGTACGGGTTCATGGCGCCCGAGGGGGCGTCCTCCCTGCCGCCGGTGCCGTCGTACCAGCCGAGGTGGAGGTGGGGCGGGAAGAGGCCGCTGGTGCCGGGTGGGCCCTGTCCGGTGTCGCCGGCGTAGCCTACGACCTGCCCGGCGCTGACCCTGGTTCCGATGCGGAGAGGGCTCTTCCGCTCCAGGTGGGCGTAGTAGAAGAGGTCGCCGGCCTCGACGGGTCCCATGGAGTAGTCGGCCCTGACCATCACCGCGTGGCCGCCCAAGGTGTTCCACCCGTCGGCGTCGGAGCCCTCGACCGGCACGACGGTGCCGTCCGTTATGGCGTACTCGGGGACGCCGGAGGGGGTCATGAGGTCGGTGCCCTCGTGGCCGCCCTGCGTGCGGGGCGCCCCCCAGGTGTCCTCGTAGGAGAAGAAGTACCGCCGCTCCAGCGGGAAGACGATCCTGCCCCCCTGCGGGGCGCCGCGCAGGTCGCCGCAGACCGGCCCGGAGCCCACGGGTGTATCGGGGCCCGCCGGGCGGTAGAAGACCGGCGGCTCGGACGCGGGTTCTGCCGTGGCCTTCTCCCCAACGGGACGCCGCTGCTCGTTCTTTTCGGGGACCGTTCGGGGCCGGGGTTCGGCGCCGGCGTCCATCCGGAGGGCGTCTTCGCTGAGGTCTTCGAGGGCGGAGAGTTGGCCCTCCGTCCGCGGCGTGGCAGGGGGCTCCTCGGGTCCCTCCCGTGCCAGGAACATGGCGTCGGGCACCCGCGCCGCCAGAGATCGGGCCTCGGCCCCGCCGTCGCGGACGAGGGCCGCGAGCACGGTCAGGACGAGGAAGAGGCAGGCGAGCCTCAACCAGCCGAGCCGACGCACCCATCCCTCCTTCCCGATCCTCGGCCAGAACGGGGTTCACTCTCACAGATCGCCCCCCACCCGTCAAGGACTTGGGCTCGCGGATCCGTGGGCGGGTCTCGAGCCCGCCGGCGGCCCCTACACGCTCCTTGCGTTGAGGCCCAGGTAGTCGGGGAAAGGCACGGCCTCCGAGAGCGGGGCGGCGGCCCCGATCATGGCCGCGTTGTCCGTGCACAGCCCGGGCGGCGGGACCACGAGCCGGAGCCCGCGGCGACCGCACTCCTCGCCCAGCGTGCTTCGCAGGAGGCCGTTGGCGGCCACACCCCCGGCGACGACCACCGTCTCGGCTCCGCGCGCCTCGGCGGCGCGCAGGAGCTTGCGGGTGAGCGCCTCGACGACGGCACGCTCGTAGGACGCCGCCAGGTGCGGGAGCTCGCGGCGTGATTCCTCCTCGTCCAGCGCCTTCAGCTTGTAGAGGAGGCTCGTCTTCAGGCCGGAGAAGCTGAAGTCCAGGTTGTCCCTGTTCTTGAGGCCGACGGGGAAGTCGTGGCGGGTCGGGTCGCCGCCCTCGGCGGCCCTGGAGATCTCAGGGCCCCCGGGGAAGCCGAGGCCCAGCATCCTGGCGCCCTTGTCCAGGGCCTCGCCCGCCGCATCGTCCAGCGTCTCGCCGAGGAGGCGCATGCCGCCGGCTTCCACCGAGTAGAGGGCGGTGTGGCCGCCGGAGGCGATCAGGGCGACGAAAGGCGGCTCTAGGTCCGGTTCCGCCAGGTAGGCCGCCGCGACGTGCCCCTCCAGGTGGTCCACCGGGATCAGCGGCAGCCGGCGCGCGTAGGCCAGCCCCTTCGCCGCCGAGACCCCGACCAGAAGGGCACCTATGAGGCCGGGCCTCACCGTCACGGCCACGCCCGTCACGTCGTCGAGGCCGACGCCCGCGTCGCCGAGCGCCTTCCCGATCACCCCGTCCATCCGTTCGAGGTGGGCGCGGGAGGCGACCTCGGGGACCACGCCGCCGTAGCGGGCGTGCTCCGTCTGGGTGTGGACCACGTTCGAGAGCGCCCTTCGGCCGTCGGGCTCGACGACCGCGGCGCAGGTGTCGTCGCAGGAGGTCTCGATGGCGAGGATCATGGTCGGGTTATAGCATCCCAGGTCGCGCGTTCGTCCCGGTTCGGGTCAGCCGCGCAGACCGCCTGTTTATCCTGCCTTACAAGATGTTGTGGTGGCCTCTTGCCGATGTTGATGCCCATCGGCGGATCGGGGCGCCTCCGAAACCCATTTATTCAGGATCCTGAATACGGACGTCGGGGAACAACCCTTCCACGCCCTCGGGTGAACAAGGCTGTGGAAGAAGAGGCCGGAGCTCCCGCCTGGGGAGCTCCGGCCGACTAGAGCCGACGCTGTGCCGGCTCTAGCAGCCCACCTTGGGGTTGAAGTCGGCGAAGAGGCCGGCGGGGTTGGCCTGCCACACCCACGCGTGCAGGTCGTAGTGGACCGGCATCCCCGGCTCGTGGCCCGCCATCGGGCCGTTGAACGGAACGCCGAAGAGGTCCGGCCTGTCTTCGTCCGTGGAGAGGTCCTGGTCGGCGTCCGCCACGAGGTACTCCACCGCCACGAGCTTGAGCCCGCCGTTATTCTTCGGGGCGTAGAGCAGCACCTCGGGCTTCAGGGGATCGACCGAGCGGTCGCCGATAAGGGCGGGGTTGACGTAGTGGTAGCCCATGCCGCCCACCCCCGGCACCGCGACGCAGTGCTCCGCGGGCTGGTAGCCGTCGGCCAAGGCGTTGCTCACCTTGTGGTACTCGGCGGTCGCCCGGCGGACCTGGGCCAACCCCTTGTTCACGTCGGTGTCGGTGTTGCCGGACACGGCCAAAGCCGACCCCGCCATGGCCATCGATACCGCCGCGAGGGCCGCTACGGTCAACAACAGAATGATGCGCCTCACGGACGCCACCTCCTTTACGGGGGCGGGACACGCTGGCCCCACCGCCTTAGCCAACGCGTAAAAGCATCACACGAGGCGAGCGTAAGGCGCATCCCCCATATAGGCTATCTTTCGAACCTTTCTCTAGGCGAACTTCTTAGAACCCCCTACAGGCGAAGTGCGCAGGACACCCCTTCCACGTGGTTGGGTGGGCAGGGACTACACCCGCCACGTTCTAGCACCCCCCCAACCCGCGGCCGGTCCGCACCAACTCCTCCGTTTCGTCGAGGACGCTCAAGAGTCCTTCCATCCCGGGGTTCTCCGCCTCCCTGCGTCGTCCCCCGACGCAAACCTCCGAGGGCTCGTCCGGCTCGGGGGAGAGCGCGTACCACGCCGTCCTCCTCCCCGGCTCCACGGTATTGGGGCGACTCGAGACCACGAGGTCGGGATCGAAGCCCTTCACCCCCGCTCCGAGCTCGTCGATGCCGCAGGCGGCCACCTCCGCGTCCGGTCGGAGCCCGCGAAGGGCGCTCCGCATGGCGTCGGCGTACACGCGGTGGCTGTCTTCGTAGGCGATCAGGACCCGCACGCCGCGCGCACCCTCACCCATCTCCCCCGAGCCCCCTCGCCGCCGCGAGGGCCTCCCCGAAGCGGATATCCTCGGCGAGCATCCCGTCAGCCCCCACCTCCGGGCGCCCCTCGCGGGCCCCCTCTACTCAACCCTGCGCACGTCCTTTGCCTCTTCCCCCTTCCTGCCGCGGGCCGGCTCGTAGC
>JAUJMB010000132.1 GCA_030447045.1 Rubrobacteraceae bacterium
CTAAGGAGCAAGGGTAGGGAAAGTTCTGATCGCGGCTATCGTCGGCCTCTAGATGCTTTTCTTTGTAGGGCGGCTGCGACGTCAAAGCAGGAGATAACCTAGAGCTAACACCTTATTCACCCAAGTGCGTGGAAGGCTTATTCCCCGCACTTCGCGCCGAGGGGGTTCTGCGAAGTTCGCGGCAAGCTAAGGCCGGACATCATGGCCTGGCCAATAAATAACGACCAGAGATGCGGCAGGCGATTTGCCGACCGATCGCTCTCTCTAAGCGCTGGGGCCGTGGTTTAGTACCCTCACGCCGTCGCTCGTAAGTTGGATGTCAACCCAAGTGGAGTTGTTGGTGTTGTCCTTCTCCCTGAACCAATCGGACGGATCCGCTACGCCTCGGAGCCTGTATTTGCCCGGAGAGAGTCCCGTGATGTCGATGTACTGGCCGGGCAGGCTCCACCTGTATATGTCGCCCCAACCGACCGAGAGGCCCATCTTCACCCGAAGGTCCGAGGAGGAGTCGCCGCAGGCCCCGCGGGCCACAGTGTAGAAGGGGTCACGCGTGGAGCCGTAGCGGTAGTTGTCGAAGAAGCAGAAGCCGTGCTTGGCTATCGTTCCGACCTTCACGCCGTTATCGAGCCGCGTCAACTTGAACCCTTCGAGTTTGCGCACGTGCCAGTGGCTGTGTCCGTCATCGCCGTCTCGGGCGCCCGAATAGTACATGACAGCATCGGTTGGAACGCTCCGGTAACCACCCGCGTCGTTGTAGATTCGCTGGGTGACGGCCATGGTAGAGGTGCCGGTGTTAGGGCGCTGACCATGCGCCTCGAACCTCCCGGCCCCGACATTAACGATTATAGAACTGAAGCGCAAAAGCTTCCGACCACCAGTCCTTTGGATTTGCAGGGCCTTGAAGTTGGCCATCCCCAGGTCGGGGAGGCGATCCGAGGCAGCATACGCCGGGCGAGGAGATGTCTGTGCCATTACGAGCACCGCAAGCACCACCGCCAGCGCGACCGCCGCGACCGAGGCCACGGCCCGTTTCTTCGCGGGTGCGAAACCCTCGCGGGCGTATTCTGGTTTCTTCTTCACTCCGTCTTGGTCCTTCCTAAGGCGCCCCTTGCGCGCTTGCTGCCACAGCAACGCGTGGCGTTCATGGTACTAGCTCGCTGGGTTTGCGGTTCGGCGAATACATCTTTGGTCTCCTCGTTCGTACGGCGGTCGGTGGCACCGTCGACCGTGAGGGCAGCGTAGAGTGTTGTGCGCAACGTTACATCCCCCGAATGCGTGATGTTTCCCTAGAGCTATTTGTCCAGGTGCGGTCTTATTCACCGGAGTGCGTGGAAGGGGCGTTCCGCGAACTTCGCGCGTAGGGGGTTATGCGAAGTTCAAGGATAGGGGTTCGAGACGGAAGAGCAAAGCTAACTGACGTGAAAGCAACGCTCGGAGGTCACGGACCCGCATCCGAAACTGCAAAGCCAAAACACTTTCTTGCGATACTGCGGGCGCTGGCGCGCTGGCTTTAACCACTGGAGTATGCCATAAGGGGTGCGTGAGGCAATTGAGGGACTTCGATAGCATCAACAGCTTCTTCGGCGAGCGGGAGATAGACGAGCTCCAAGCTAAGATAGACGCGCGCCGCGAGGCCCGTATGGGACGGGGCGATCCCTCGGGGCAGGCCGGCCGCCGCGGGATCCGAGCCGGCGTAGCGGGGCCGGGGACCCCGGAAGGAGGAAGGCGTGCAGGATGAGGCGCCAGGCGGGGGGCTCAGGGACGACGCCAGGCGGCTGCTGCGGGTGTCCTACGAGCGGCAGGTCGCGGGCGGGGGAAGGGTGACGCACGTGGACCTCGGCGCGGGAGCGGAGGAGCTCGGGATGGACGCGGACAGCCACCGCTTCGTCGCGTTGCTCGACTACATGGAGACCATGGGGTGGGCAGAGACGGACCTGTTCGCCAACGACGCCCCCGGCGGCGCCGTCCGCAGGATCACCTCCCGCGGGCTGGCGGTCGTTGGGGAGGCCTGACCCGAGCACGGCCGCGGGGGATGAGGGGGCGTGCACTTCCTCCCCTGGTGGGCGCTCGCGACGTGCCTGGCGGCGAGCGCCTTGGCCGCCTACCTCTTCCTCGGGCGCACCCAGGCGGGAGACTCCCCGTGGGCGCTGTTTCCCCTGACGATCGCCCTGGCCCCCGTGGTGCTCGCGGGGGCCAGGGCCGCGGCCGTCGTCGTCTCGACGCTGCTCTCCGCGCCCCTGGAGGACCGGATCGGGCGGCACACAGATCCTCGGCCCGAGCCCCCGCCGCGGACCGAGGACACGGGTCCGGTCCCGGCCCTCGAAGGCACGAGAGCCGAGACCACCACCCCGGAGCGCACGGCCCCCGCGGCGAGTAGCCCGTCCGCTTCGCCCAGCGCTTCGCCGCCTGCGTCTGCCTCGGCGTCCCCCTAAACGAGGGCGCCAACGGCGCGCCCGGTGCATCTGCTCAGCGTATTCACCCAACCTCGTAGAAGGGCAATTCTCCGAAGTTCGTTTGCAGCATCATGGATAAATCGTCCCGTGAGGCCCCGAATCACCCCGCAGGGCCGACCTCAAGAATCGAAGTCAACACCACATGTTGTGGTGCTGGATAGATATGCGCGGAAGTGGATGCTCGGGGCCCTATTAGCCCCGGTCTTACAGGGTCAGAATATCCAAGATTCGTCACCTGGACTTCGGAGAACGCCCCTTCCACGCACTCCGGTGAATAATCCTTCGGGTAATCGCTCACTGCGGCGGAGGTGGCGCGAACTCTATGCCGTATGCTTTAAAGACGTCCACTATCCCCTCCACATCGGGCGGTTCCTCAGGAGGTGGCGGCAGGGTGGCGCTCTTGGCCGGTTCGCCCAGCTGCTTGAAGGCCTCCTCAATCCCCGCCGGGGTGAAGAGGACCAGCGCCCTGGCCTGCTCGGTCTTTATCTCGAAGCTGTGCTCGACCCCTCGCGGCAGCCATACGTAGTCGCCCGGCCCCGCCTCTACGGTCTGCCCGCCGACCCGAAAGGTTAGCTCGCCCTCCAAGATGTAGTAGGCCTCGTCCTCGCGGGTGTGGGTGTGCGGGGGCGGCTCGGCGCCCTTTGGGGCGAGCCCTTCGCCCAAAGAGAAGCGCCCGTCGGTGTCTTTGCCTTCGGCGAGGAAGGTTTGGAGGAGGCCCAGGCTCCAGTAGCTGGCTTCTCCCCCGAGCCGGCGCGAGTAGGGTTTGGTGTGCTTGGCAGGGTCTTGCATCGCTCGTCTCCTCTAGTCGGGTACTTCCGTCCACGGGTTTTACGATAGGCGTAAAGCTCCCCCCAGCGCAACACCCCGATGGAGTATCCTCGGAACTCTTCCGCCGAACTTCGGAGAACCCCCTACGCCCGAAGTTCCGAGAACCCCCTCAGAGTGAAGTTCGCGGAACGCCCCTTCCGAGCACTCGGGTGAATAAGGTAAAGAAATCAGCCATTTGTGGGATGCGCCACTCTGCCCCCGGGCTTAGGCTGGGGGCATGACCGAGAGGAACGGCTCCTTCTTGCTACCGCAAGACCTGGGCATAGGGAGGCTGTACGAGGCCGTCAGGGACGCGGTCGTGGTCGCCGACGCGCGCACGGGGCGGATCGTCCTGTGGAACCCGGCGGCCTCCAGGATCTTCGGCTACTCGCGCCCCGAGGCCCTGGGCCTGCTCGTCGAGGCGCTGATCCCCCCGGACCTCAGGGACCGCCACAGGGCCGGCCTGGCCCGCTACCGGGAGACCGGCGCCGGGCGCTACGTGGGCTCCGACGAGCCCCTGGATCTGCCCGCCCTGCGCAAGGGGGGGGAGGAGATCCGCGTCGAGTTGTCCCTGAGCGCCATCGGTCCGGCCGACCACGAGCCCGACGGCGGGCACTACGCGCTGGCCATCATACGCGACGTCACCGAACGCAAGCGGCTCGAGGAGAGGCTCGCGTACCTCGCCTACCACGACGGGCTCACCGGGCTGGCCAACAGGGCGGCCTTCCTCGAGCGCCTGGAGGGGGCGATCGCCCGTGCCGACCGGGAGGGGTTGGGGGTGGCGGTCCTCTACCTGGACCTCGACCGCTTCAAGGAGGTCAACGACTCCCTCGGGCATGACGTGGGCGACGAGCTGCTCAAGGCGGTGGCCCAACGCCTGCGAAAGGCCGTGCGCTTCGAAGCCCACAGCGTCGCGCGGCTCGGGGGCGACGAGTTCTGCGCGATGCTCGAGGGGGTGGGCGACGCCGAAGAGGCCGAGAACGTCGCCTCCCGGGTGGCCAAGCACCTGGTCGGCCCCTACTCGGTGGGCGGGCACGAGGTGTCCGGCGTGGCGGCCAGCGTCGGGGTCGCGGTCAGGCCCCCCGGCGCGGGAAGTTCCGCCGGGCAGCTCATGCGGGAAGCCGACTTGGCGATGTACCAGACGAAGAGGCACGCACGCTAGAGGTTATCCCCGAACTTCGCGAACTTCGTGGAACGCCCACAGGGAACTGTCTGAAAAGTCTCGGGAGCACGGACGCATGGTCCTCAGAAAGGTCGAAATGCTTCTGTTTCGAGCTCTCCGGCCTTCGTACACCGGTCAAATTCACTGCCGAGACGGTACTCGAACTACTTTTCAGACAGTTTCAGAGAGAAGTTCGGGTAATGACTTCAGCGCGAAGTTCGCAGAATCGCTCATCTA
>JAUJMB010000133.1 GCA_030447045.1 Rubrobacteraceae bacterium
TCGGCCAGGTACTCTCCGGCCATGAGGCGGATGGCGTGTTGTTTGCGGGGTGTCACGGCTTCGAGGGGGGTGCCGTAGGCGCTGCCGCGGCGGAGTTTCACCTCGACGATGACGAGGGTGTCGGCGTGGCGCGAGATCAGGTCCAGCTCACCGCGGCGGGTGCGGTAGTTGCTCTCGACGATCTCGTAGCCCTTGCCGGCGAGGTAGCGGCGCGCCAGCTCCTCGCCAAGATCGCCGGAGGCCCGGTTGTTCAGGCCCCGACCCCGGCGTAGCTCAGGCGGTGGACCCGGCACGGGCCGAGCTCCGCGAGCGCCAATCGGTGGGCGGCGGTCCCGTAGCCGGCGTGCCGGTCGAAGCCGTATCCGGAGTGCTCTGCGGCAAGCGTCCGCATGGCGCCGTCGCGCAGCACCTTCGCGACCACGCTCGCGGCGGCGACCGCGGCGCTGCGGGCGTCGGCCTTTGGGAGGGATTCGATTCCCGGCCCGAGCCTCAGGTTCCCGTCGGCGAGGCCGCGGCCGGCGCGGGACCTCAGGGCGTCGATGGCGCGGGTGAGGGCCTCGCGGTTCGCGCGACCGACGCCGTGGCGGTCGATCCACCACGCCGGGAACGCGACCACCGAGAGGGCCTCGGCCCCGCGCAGGACCTCGCCGAAGATCTGCTCCCGCCGGGCGGCGGCGAGCGCCTTGGAGTCGTTGAGGCCGGGGATCGGCTCGGGGCCGAGCACGACGGCGGCGGCCACGATGGGGCCCGCCAGGGCGCCGCGGCCGGCCTCGTCCGCGCCCGCCAGCCGGGTCCCCCGCTCCACCATCCAGGCGGCGTCGAAGGCGTAGAGGGTGTGTTCGCCGGGCCGGCGGCTCCGCAAGGTGGTGCCGGGCGTGCCCGGGCTAGCGGGCCTTCTTGACGCGGGCCTTCTTGCCCACCTTGTCGCGGATGTAGTAGAGCTTCGCCCGGCGCACCGCGCCCCGGCGGGAGACCTGTATGTCCGCGATCTTCGGGGAGTGGAGCGGGAAGATCCGCTCGACGTTCACCCCGAAGGAGTTCTTTCTTACGGTGAAGGTCTCGTCGATGCCGCCGCCCTTGCGGGCTATACACAGGCCCTCGAAGACCTGGACCCTCTCACGGCTGCCCTCTACGACGCGGTAATGCACCTTCACCGTGTCGCCCGGCTTGAAGACGACATCCCGCTGCTGCAAGTTATCACTGGTTATCATGATTTTCTCCTCTCGTGGGTGAGCTTCCGAACGCTCAGGGAGACCGGCGACCGGACTCCCTCGCCCGCGACCTGCTCCGAGACTCCCGCTCGCGCCAGGCGCGGATCTCCGCATGATTGCCGGATAATAGCACGCCGGGCACCTCCTCTCCATCCCAGAGCGCCGGCCGCGTGTACATCGGCGGCCCCACCACGCCCCTCCCGGAGAACGACTCCCCGACCAGGCTCTCGGCGTTGCCGAGCACCCCATCCAGCCGCCGCGTCACGGCGTCGGCGAGTGCCGCGGCCACGATCTCGCCCCCGGAGAGCACGAAGTCCCCCAGAGAGACGGCCTCGGTGCAGAGCCCCGTCCACACCCGCTCGTCCACCCCTCCGTACCTGCCGCAGACGACCGTAAGGTCGGGCCCCGAGGAGACCTCCTCGACGTATCCCTGGGCCATCGGACGCCCCGCCGGCTCCGTGAGCACCACCCGGCGCCCGTTCCTGACGTCCCTCGCCGGTACGCCGTAGACCTCTTCGAAGGCGCGGGCCACGACGTCCACGCGGACGACCATGCCGGCGCCGCCTCCGTACGGCATGTCGTCGATGCGTCCGTCGCGCGAGAACCGCCTGAGATCGAAGCTCCTGTAGCCGACCACGCCCCGCTCGATGGCCCGACCCACGACGCCGACCCGCAGCATGGCGTCCACCGCCTCGGGGAAGACGCAGAAGACGTCGATGCTCTTCACACCCTACTCCGGCGGGCGCACGGTGATGCGGCCCGATCCGAGGTCGACGCCGGGGACGTGCTCCATCGTGAAAGGCACGAGAAGGTCGCCGTCGGGCGTGCGGACCACGAGCACCTCGTGCGCCGCGGTCTCGAAGGTCTCGGCGACCTCGCCGATAGTCGTGCCCCCCTCGTCCACCGCCGTCAGGCCCACGAGGTCGGCGACGTAGAAATCGCCCTCCTCGGGGGTGTCGAGGTCCGCGCGGTCCAGGACGAGGGCCTCACCCTTGAGCGCCGCCGCGGCGCGGCGGTCGTCCACGCCTTTCAGGTCCAGGAGGAAGCCCTTGGGGGTAACGCGGACACCCTTGATGGGCCGGTGGGCGCCGGCGACGGAGGGGACCACGCCCTCTCGCAGGTGTTCGCCGGTCCCCGTGGGGCGGACGCGGACGGTGCCACGCACGCCGTGGGTTCCTACGACGGTCCCGATGGTCACCGGGTCTTGGGGCTCGGCCACGGGGGCTAGTCCGCGACCTCCACGTTGACGCGCTTGCCGACCTTTACGGAGGCGGCCTTCACCACCGTGCGGATCGCCCGGATCGTGCGCCCCCCGCGGCCAATGACCTTCCCTATGTCGTCGGGGGCGACCCTCAGCTCTAGTTCGACGCGCGTGTCGGACTCGCTGGCCTCGACCTCGACCCTGTCGGGCTCGTCCACTATGGGGCGGACGAGGAGGACCAGGAGGTTCTGCAGCCGGTCCACAGGGATTCCTAGAGGACGCCCTGGATCTTGAGCAGGTTACGCACCTGGTCGGTGGGCTGGGCGCCCTTGCCGATCCAGTCGCGCGCCTTCTGCTCGTCGAGCGTGATGGCCGAGGGCTCGGCCTGCGGGTCGTAGGTGCCTATGCGCTCTATAAACGCGCCGTCGCGGGGGCTGCGGGCGTCGGCAACGACTATCCTGTAGAAGGGGTTCCCCTTCGAGCCGTGCCTCGCGAGCCTTATCTTTACCGCCATACCTTCTCCTCTCGAACTTTCTCTACCTGCGCCCGGGAAGGCCGGGGATCTTCGGCATCCCGCCGCCCTTGCCCATCTGCTTCATCATCTTCTGCATCTCGCCGAACTGCTTGACGAGCTTCTGCACGTCCTGCTGCGTGGCCCCCGCGCCGCGGGCGATCCTACGCGCCCGGCTCGGGTTCTGCAGCAACTTCGGGTTGCGGCGCTCCTTGACGGTCATGGAGGTTACCATAGCCTCGACCCTCGCAAGTTGCCTGTCGTCTATGTTCACGTCTTTGAGCTGCTTGCCGAGGCCCGGGATCATGCCGAGCAGGCCGCTTATCGGGCCCATGCGCTTGATCATCTGCATCTGCTTGAGAAAGTCCTCGAAGGTGAACTTCCCGCTCATCATGCGCTGGGCGTCGGCCTGGGCCTCCTCCCGGTCCATCTGCTGCTCGGCCTTCTCGATGAGCGTCATCACGTCGCCCATACCCAAGATGCGCCCGGCCATCCTGTCGGGGTAGAAGTAGTCGAACTCGCCCATCTTCTCGCCCTCGGAGGCGAACCGGATGGGACGCTCCGTTACCGAGACGACGGAGAGCGCGGCGCCACCTCTGGCGTCGCCGTCGAGCTTCGTGAGGACCATCCCGTCGAAGTCCGCGTACTCCTTGAAGGCCTGGGCGACGTCCACGGCGTTCTGGCCCGTGACCACGTCGAGGACAAGCAGGACGGAGTGCGGCCTGGAGACGCTCCGGACGCGCTTGATCTCCTCCATCATGTCCATGTCCACGACCTGCCTACCCGCCGTGTCCACGATAACAAAGTCGTACCCGCCGTCCCTGGCCTCCTTGATCCCGCGCTCGGCGATCTCCTCGGGCCTGGGTCCCGTCCCTTCCGTGTAGACCGGTACGGAGAGCTCGCGCCCGATCTGCTGCAACTGCTCGATGGCCGCCGGGCGGTACGTGTCGCACGCCACCAGGTAGGGGTTCTTGCCGAGCTTGCGCACGAAGAGTGCCAGCTTGCCGGCGGTGGTGGTCTTGCCGTGGCCGTTGAGGCCGGCAAGCATCACGACCGTCGGCGGGCGAGAGGCGAAGGAGAGCTTGTGCGAGGTGCCGCCCATGAGGTTCGCCAGCTCCTCGTTGACGATCTTCACGATCTGCTGGCCCGGGCTGAGCGCTTTGGAGACCTCGGCACCCGTCGCCCGCTCGCGCACGTTGGAGACGAACTCCTTGACGACGCCGTAGTTGACGTCCGCCTCGAGGAGGGCCAGACGGATCTCGCGTGTAACCTTCTTTACCTGGTCCTCTGTAAGGTTGCCGCTGCCGCGGACGCCGTCGAGGGCCTTGTTGAGCCTGTCGCTTAAGGTGTCGAACATCTAAAGGTCTCCAAACAGTGCTTCGGCGAACTCCCTGGCGTCGAAGGGGTGCAAATCCTCCACCTTCTCGCCGACGGAGATCAACTTGATGGGCACGCCAACCTCGTTGGCTATGGCGAGCGCGATGCCGCCCTTGGCCGTGCCGTCGAGCTTGGTGAGGATGATGCCGGTAAGCCCCGCCACCTCCTGGAACATCTTGGCCTGCCTGAGGCCGTTCTGCCCCGTCGTCGCGTCCACGGTCATCAGCACCTCGTGCGGCGCCCCCGGGAGCAACCGCCCGATCACGCGGTGCACCTTATCCAACTCGGCCATGAGGTTGACCTTGGTGTGCAGCCTGCCGGCCGTGTCGATGAGCAGC
>JAUJMB010000134.1 GCA_030447045.1 Rubrobacteraceae bacterium
CGGGTTCCTGTCGAGCCGCCTGTACAGGGGCGTGTTCTGGGCGGTGCGCCTCATCACGCGCCCGCTGCCGCGCACCTACCGCGCCCTGGGGCTCTCGATGGCGGCCCCGCTCATGGTGCCGGTCACGATCACGGTTTGGATCTCCTTGATCGCTTTCGGGTACGCCCTGATCTACCACTCTGGTATGGACGAGAAGTTCTTCTCCCTGCCGGGCCGCACGCTGGAGCCCACCTTCCTCGAGGCCCTGTACTTTAGCGGGACGGCCATCTCCACCGTCGGTTTTGGGGACATCACCCCCACGAACGCGATCTTCCAGGCCCTGGCCATCTCGGAGGCTTTGATCGGGTTCGGCATCCTGACGCTCGCCATCACCTACGTCCTCGGGGTCTACAACGTCCTGCAGCAGCTGGGCGTCCTCTCCGCCGGGCTCTACCACCAGGCCCAGGACACGGGCGACCCCTGGAGCATCCTGGCCCCGCACTTCCCCGGCGGCGAGCACCGGGGCCTCGAGACCCACCTCATGTACCTCCACCAGGGGCTCGTGGAGATCTACGAGGGCATCCGCCAGTACCCCATCGTCTACTACTACCACAGCCGCCACGCCTACCGCTCGCTCCCCTTCGCCTTCCGCATGGTCGGGGGGATGGCGGGCGCCCTGCGCTGGGGCCTCCCGAAAGACCACCCGGCCAGCCAGACGCCCTGGCTCCCCACCCTGCTCGTCGGCCTCGACACCATCACCGACTTTCTGGAGAGGCGCTTCCTCTCCGAGCCGCTCGGCGAACCGCCCGACCCCGTTCCCTTCGAGACCTTCGAGGCGGCCCTCCTGCGCGACAAGGAGCCCACGGACTACTGGCTCGGACGGTTCTTGAAGATGAACGCCTTTATGCGCGACCTCGTGCACCTGGAGGACCCGCCCGACCCGGAGGAGGCCTACGGCCGCTACGAGCGGTGGCTGGTCTTCGCCTACCACAACCGGGCCTTCTTCGAGACGTCAGCCCGAAACCTCGGCTACGACATCAAGGAGCTGGAGAGCGGGCCCGGCAACAGGCTCTTCTAGGAGGGGAGGGCCGGATCTCGGCCAATCCTCAGCCGGCCCCCAACTGCGCGCCCATCAGCGTGAGGCCGCCGTCCACGATGATGGAGGAGCCCGTCGCGTAAGAGCTCTTCTCCGAGGCCAGAAAGGCGACGAAGTGCGAGATCTCGCGCGCGTGGCCCGGCCTTCCGAGCGGGATGTTCGGGCGCTCTATCGTCGAGGGGTCGGTGTCTTCGGCGCCGGTCATGGGGGTGGAGATCTCGCCGGGGCCCACGGCGTTTACGGTGATGCCGTGTTCTCCGAGCTCCATGGCCATGACCTTGGTAAGGAGGCCGAGACCGCCCTTGGAGGCGCAGTAGGCCGATGCGCCGATGCGGGGGACGTGCTCGTGTACGGAGGTGATGTTTACGATCCTGCCGCCGTTCCCCGCCTCGACCATCCTGCGGGCCGCCCGCTGGGCGCAGAGGAACGCCCCGGAGAGGTTGATGCCGATGATCTCAGACCACTCTTCGTAGGAGAGCTTCAGAAAGTCCGCCGTTGGATCCCCCGAGCCCGCGTTGTTGACCAGCACGTCGACGCCGCCCAGAGAGTCGGCCAGGTCATCTATGACGTCGGCGGCGCCCGGAAGCTCGGTGAGGTTCATGTGCCTGACCTCCCCGTTGCGGCCGGCAGCCCGCACGGCCTCCAGGGTCTCGTTAGCCCCGGCCTCGTCCCTGTTGAAGGTGATGCCCACGTCGAAGCCGCTCTCGGCCAGCTCCTTCGCGCACTCCTGTCCTATTCCCGAGTCTGATGCCGTCACTATGGCTACCGGGCTCATGCCAGCCTCCTCCAGAGGTTCGCGGAACGTCCCCGCGAGGTTACCCGGGGACGCGGCGCCCAAACGCCGGGCCGAGTGAGAAGCGGCGATGACGGGTAGCATATTACAGGGAAGGCACCAAGAAGACCCGAACGGAGGAACGCGTGGCGATAGAGCTATCTCTATTCAACAACTCGGTGACAACGCTGGTAAACCACCTGACGAACTTCTACCCGGAAGAGGCAGAGTTGGAGGCCTACGTGCTCTGCGCCAGGGTCAAGTGCCCCAACATCCCGGGCGGCAGCGGCCTGAACTGGGTGATCAGCCCCGGCGGCGACGAGCTCGCCCCCGGCGTGCTGCGCGGCGTGCTCGAGTCCCTGGAGGCCGAGAACGGGAACGGAAAAGGCCCCTGACCCGCCGGGTGTGAGGGAGACGCCGGAGGACCTGGACCGCCTGCAGGCGCTCCTCGATCGTAGCGTCGAAGACGCCGGAGACTTTCTCCGGCGCTCCTTCGAGATGCCGGAGCGCTCGCTCTCGGCCGCGCAACTCGTCCGCTTCTTGCAGGGGACCCGCACCGTCGCCCTCGCCACGGTTACGCGGAGGGGCGAGCCGCGCGTCGCGCCCATCGGCGCGCTCTTCTTCCGGGGGCGCTTCCACGTTCCCACCGTAACGACCGCCGCGAGGACCCGTCACCTCCGGGAACGTCCCGCGGCGAGCCTGACCCTCTACGAGGGGAACGAGTTGGCGATCGTCGCGCACGGGCGGGCCGGCATCCTGGGACAGGACCACCCGGATTTTCCGGCGCTCGAAGAGGCCTTTGGCGGGTCCGTGCTGGATTGGGGGGAAGGTGTCTACCTTCGCGTGGAGGCCGGGAGGCTCTTTACGTTCGCCCGGCGCCCAGAACTGTTCCCTGGCTGATGCGCTTGCCGTGCCAGCCGGCTAGGGGCTCTCCAGCCCGCGCTTCAGGGCGTCCCAGGCGAGGGTGGCGCAGCGGACGCGGTTCGGGGCCTGTACGACGCCCTTGAGGGCGGCGAGGTCGCCGAGGTCCTCGTTGGGCTCCGTGCGCATCATCTCCAGGAAGGCTTCGATCTCCCCCTCCGCCTCCCCGCGGCTCTTGCCCGCGAGGCGCTCGGCCAGCATCGAGGCCGAGGCCTGAGAGATGGCGCAGCCGCGCCCCGTAAAGCTCATGTCCAGGGCGTCGTCCCGGAGGTTGGCGTAGACCGTCACCTCGTCGCCGCAGAGCGGGTTGTTCAGGTGCTCCTCTATCTCCGCGCCCTCGATCTCGTGCCTGTGACGCGGGCGCCGAAAGTGATCGAGAATGATCTCTTTGTAAAGCTCTTGCATCACCTTGGCGGGGATTCTATCAGCCGCGTCGAGGAGAGGTGCGCACGCCGCCGTACGGGCCGTGGGATGAATTTTCTGGCTCATCCAGCATTCATCGCGGGTTCATCAGAGGTTCATTCATGCGTGTTTTTTTATGGATCTTGGTCAGAGAGCAGCAAGGCGGAAGGAGCGAGAGACGGAGAGGACCATCGGTAAGGAAGTACGTACGCGTCGAGCGGAGCGAATCCTCACGGATCCGGGTCCGCGTCCCCACCCTTCCCGAAAGGAGAGGCAGTGCCCATAAAGACGGCTATCGCCAACCTGCGACCATTCAACAACAGCGGCATCGTCGCGACCATGAGGTTCATGGAGTCGGCCGACGGGCAGTTCCTGACCGTGAGTGGCACGGCCACCGGGATGCAGCCGTTCGGCCAGTACGTCTCCCTGGTCTACGGGCTCAAATCGAATGCCGACGTAGACCCGCCCCTGACCGGCCCCGGTCCCTGCGTCGACGATGGCACCCTGGGCCTGCTCGTCCCAGACGACGTGCGCGGCGACATCTTGTTCGACCCGACCGCGATGCCGCGCATGTTTCTGGGCGCGTGGAGGGGGAGCGGCTTGTTGGGTTCCGTGGTCGGCGGGAGGAGCCGGACCTTCTTCGTCACCAAACCCACCAACACCCTCGTAGGCACGCGTCTCAACGAGATCAAGACCGTCTCCATCCGCCAGGGGGCGGTCCCGCTGCTGCCCGACGTCACCATGGATCTGCGGCCGCAGGCGTTCCCGCTCGTGGCCTGCGGCAAGATCAGCTCCGCCGTCAACATACCCAAGACCTGAAAGGAGCCCGGCCACCCCGCGGAGCGGAGAGGCAGCGTGTCTGACCGGCGCATCACGGCGAGACAATTTCGGGTGGAAGCCGCCGAACCGGCCGTGCTCCGGCCCCTTCTCCCTCCTAATTTAACGCGCTTCGGGTTCATAGCGACGTAGACGTCGCACGGCACGCGCGGGACGAGGCGGAGGAGATCGAAGGCCTCGCGCTTCCTGCGGAGGATCACCTCGTCACCGGTCCCCGCAGGATGGTAGGCCCAGGCAGATGGGTGCACAGCCTCCCGCGCCGGGGGCTCGTAGTCGCGGAAGTTCGGCGGCGCCAGGGGGTCGTCTTGCCCCTGGCTCACCGGCCCCCGCCCAGGCCGTGGCGGCGGTGCCACTCCTCCAGGGATTCCTCCGGGTACTCGGGAAAGTGCCGCTCGCCCTCGCCGGTCGGGACCTCGCACCAGGGAGCCGCGTAGTCGAGCATGAGCCTGACGCGCTCTGGAGGTTTCGGGAGGGGCGTATCTATCGCGGAGGCGAAGGGGTGGACCAGATCCGGCCACATCGGGTTGAAGAGCCAGAGGAAGCTACCGCAGCGCCGGCAGAAGTTCCGCTCCGGCGCGCCACGGTCTTGGCTGCTGGCGGCGTAGACGG
>JAUJMB010000135.1 GCA_030447045.1 Rubrobacteraceae bacterium
GGAGATCACGTCCACGAACTCCGCGTAGGACTCGTCGACGAGGGACTGGAAGATCTCGCGCTCTTCCGGCGTGATCTGACGAAAGGCGTTGCCTATGTCCTTGAACTCGCCGCTCTTTATGACCACCTGTTTGTAGCCGTACTTGTCGGCGAGTTCCTCGAAGTTGTTGAGCTGGAAGATGACGCCCAAAGAGCCCGTGAGCGTGGTCTCGTTGGCGAAGATGCGGTCGGCGGGGGCCGAGATGTAGTAGCCGCCGGAGGCCGCCGTGTCGCCCATGGAGACGACGACCGGCTTGCCCGTGTTCTCCTTGAAGTCCACTATGCTCTGGTGCATCTCGTCGCTCGCGGTGACCCCGCCGCCGGGCGAGTTGACCTCGAGCACCACGGCCCGGACGCTCGGGTCGTCCGCCGCCTGCCCCAGGGCGTCGGCGAGGCCCTCCGGCGTCACGGTCGGCTGGATGCCGCCCAGGGAGCTGTTCGACGACGCTATGGTCCCCTGGACGGGGATGACGGCGACCTTGTCCGGACCCTCGCCCGAGACGTACTCCTCCTCGTAGACGACGGGGGAGTTGCCGCCGGCCACGCCGCCCGCGCCGAGGGCGACGATGAGCGCCACGGAGATAACGGCCAGCCCGATCACCCCCAGCGCCACGAGCCCGCCCACGACCCAGGGCCATCGTCTCCGCCGGCGACCCCCGCCGTTGCCGCCGGCCGCGCCCCTGTCCGATTCCCTGCGCGTGTTGTTGCCTTCCGAGTCCAAGTTAGACCCTTCCTATCTAGACGGTTACTTCTACGGTGCCGCGGCGTTGACGGTTGCGAAGATGCCGACGGCCGCGGCGATCACCCCCACGATTATAAGGACCGTGAGCCCGACGCACGACAGGGCGCACGAGCCGGCCGACTCCCCGTAGCCGATGTTTCGGGCGGGCGCCGCCCCGATCACCACCAGCACGACGTACCAGAGGGAGAAGCCGAGGCTGACAAGAAACACCAGGTAGTCGAGCACCGCCCCGATCGGTGTCCCCGCGCCCGCCAGGAGCCGCAGCCCCGAGAGGACGGCGCCCAGCGCGCCGCCGACGACGAGCGGCGCCTGGGCAACGCCGACCACGCCCAGCATCGACGAGAGCGGCCCCGTGCCGCCGAAGGGGCGCGTCGACACGTGCATCAGCAGCGAGACGACGAGCCAGACTACGAACGGGGAGAGCGCGGCGAGGGCCAGGGTGCCGGCCTCTGCCACCCCCACCAGGGTCTCCCGGGACCCCGGCGGGATGCCCGTCTGCGCGAAAGGCCGCTCCACCGAGCGGCGCGTCGCCCCGCCCAGCACGAAGGCCCCGCTCAAGATGAGGCCAAGGGCCGCGTTGAGGGCGACCATCGCGAGGCCCGGGAGCGCCCGGCGTTCTTCGGAGACCCGCCGCAGCGTGCGGACGGGGGCCCAGATCACCGCCGCGGCGCCGGGGAGGGAGGTGCCCGAAATCCCCCGCTCAAGCCCGCCCGCGGGGCCGCCGGCGCCGGCGGCCCCGCTTCAGGATGTCGTCCTTGGCGGCCCTGGGCGAGATCCTCTCGTCGCGGGCCTCCAGGGCCAGCCGCTCGCGGTGGTTCACGATCCAGAGGTACAGGTCGATCTCGGTGCGCCCGGGGAAGGCGTCGAGGATGCGCTCCTCCCGGATCATCTCCGCTATGGGCCTGTAGCCGTACTCGTACCAGTCCCCCAGGGTCTCCTCCACGGAGACGTACCTCCGCCAGAGCTGGGAGAGCCTGAAGCCGTGCGACTCGATAAACGTCGCGAGCCTGCGGTAGTCCGCCACGTCCGAGAACTGGACCTTTATCTCCGGCAGCACGCGGTCGAACGGCAGCCGCTCCAGGAGGTGCCGGAGCTCGAGCTTGTGCAGCAGGCCCTCGGCCGTGAGCGCCGAGTCCACCGGCACCCGGCTGCGCAGCTCGACGACGTCGGCGTCGAGCGTCTCCACGCCCTGCTGGCGGGCGACGGAGACGCGGTGGTTGCCGTCGTTGACGAAGTAGGCGTCCCCGATCTTGAACAGGCTCACCGGCGGCAGATCCTCGTCCTTGTACATGAGTTGGTCTATCCGCTTCCAGCGGGTCCCGAGGTCGGGCTTGGACGGCAGGAAGGCCCGGTCGAAGTCCCTGTGGCGCCCGACGCTGCCGACGATCTTCGAGACCGGCACCTCCCGGAGTCCGATGTGGACCTGCTGGATGGCCCCCAGGGCGTCCTTGACCTCGTCGAAGGAGAGCAGCTGGTTCGAGCCGGGGTCCCCGCGCAGGTACGCCCCCACGCGCCGCAGGAAGGCCTTCCTGCGCGCCCGCGAAAAATCCCTGTCCGACTGCTCGTTGAGATCCATGTGGCCGACCAAGACCCCAGCCTACATCCGCCCGGCCCGCCCAACAAGGGCCCCGCAGGCCAAACGCCTCACACCTCTAGGATACGGTGGCCGAAGACGTTCACTACCTTTGTCTTCCCGCGGCTCGTCACCCTCTGCTGGTCCGGGCCGTAGAGGTGGACGTGGCCGTGCAGCCACAGCGAAGGCTCGTGGCGGTCTATGAGCTTCAGGAACGGCCCGAAGCCCACGTGGGCCGGGTCCTCGCGGTCCCCGAGCCCGAAGGGCGGGGAGTGGGTAACGAAGACCGTCGGTTGCGGGCGGCCGAGGAGCCGGCGACCCAGGATCCTGGCCGACAGCTCCCACGCCCTGAGGCCCATGTGGCGCTCCGTGTACTGGTTCGGGCCGCCCGAGTACATCGGCGAGCCTGAGAGGCCGGCGACGGTTACCCGCTTCTCTCCGGTCCCCAACTCCAGTACCCTGCCGTCGAGGGGGGTGCAGCCCCCCGGGTACTCCGGGGAGTCGGGGGCGGGGTCGTGGTTGCCGAGCACGTAGTAGAGCGGGACGCCGAGGAAGGTGAGCACGTACTCCAGGTAGTCGAATGGCAGGTCGCCGCAGGAGATGACCGCCTCGACCCCTTGCGCGTAGGAGTTGAGGGTCGGGCCGTGGAGCACCTGCTCCACCTGGTCGCTGATGCACAATATCTTCATGCCCGGCCCGGATCACCCCCGGCCAGAGCATACAGCCTTCGGGACACACCGTGCCACCCGCGGATCGACCCCGGAGAAAACCACACCATGTTGTATGTA
Organism: Rubrobacteraceae bacterium; assembly: GCA_030447045.1. The sequence continues at coordinate 3,142 of JAUJMB010000135.1, forward strand.
CCTGACCTATCGCATCGAAGATATAGACTGTATCATGCCTACCGCGGCGCCCCGGGGGAGCGGGACCGACGCCCGAGATGGCTGAACGAGGGGGAAGAACGCACCGATGAGACGGTTGCTCGCATCCGGCCTGGCGCTTGCGCTGGCGGTCCTGGCCGTGACGACTTTCGCAAGAACTCCGGACGCGCAGACCGCGGATCGAGTGCTGGAGGCCTGCGCGCCCAAAAAACAGACGATCGACGCCAGGGCCCTGCCGGGGGCCGTGGAGCCCGGCGAATGCCCGGCCGGGGAGCGCAGTATCTCCGACGGGGCGGTAGCCAGTGTCGTGCCCCCTCCCGGCCAGACGGTCTACGCGGAGGTCCTCACCACCTCCGGCGCGCAGGAACTCTCCGTCCGCCGCCTGCCGGACGGGACCATCCGGCTCGACCACGTCGGCGAGGAGCCAGATGAGTCGGCGGAGGGAGATCTCGGTCGGGCGGTCGACCGCGAAGGTTGCTACAGCGACGCTTACACGGACTATGGTTACAAAGTGACGGAGTCGACCACCTACAACTTCAGGGTCTCCTCGACGCCGCGCGACCTCACGCGCATCGAGGCCAGAAACGCGATAGCGAGGGCCGCCCGCAACGTGTTCGACACCAGGAACGGGTGCCGCATGGGGGACCGCGTGCCCGTGGCCATGAGGTACGGGGGCCGGACGGGCGCGCCGGCCCAGGTGGGCGACGGCCGCTGCGGCCTGAACGACGGCCGCAGCGTCGTGGCCTTCGGGGACCTGAAAAGCGGCGTAGTGGCCGCCGCTTGCACCATCTCCGGAGACCGGCCGAACTACGAACACGACGAGGTCCTCTCCGCCGACATCGGGATCAACCGCGCGGACTTCCGGTGGACCACCAGCCCGAACTCCCGGTCGTGCTCCCGGGCCTACGACGTGGAGGGCGTGGTGACCCACGAGTGGGGCCACGTCTTCGGGCTCGGGCACGTCCCCGAGAGCGGCAGCCGCAACCTGACCATGAGCCCCGCCATCAACGGCCCCTGCCAGGCCGCCGAGAGGTCGCTCGGCCGGGGCGACGTGCTGGGCCTGGACGGGAAGTACCGGTAGAACGCGGTTCCTTCGCGCCCTGACCGGGTAATCATCCCGCGACGCCGTAGACGCGGGAGGTAGTACGTTGGCCGGACCGGAGACGCCCAAGTTGATGGTGGACGTGGTCATCTCCTCGGGGGAGGGGATCGTGCTGATCCGGCGCGCAGGCGACCCGTTCGAGGGCCGGTGGGCCCTCCCCGGCGGCTTCGTCGAGGTCGGGGAGACGGTCGAGGCGGCAGCGACCCGCGAGGCGGCCGAGGAGACGGGCCTCGCCGTCGAGCTAGCCCGCCTCGTCGGCGTCTACTCCGATCCCGAACGCGACCCCCGCGGCCACAACGTCAGCGTCGCCTTTCTCGCCCGCGTCGTCGGCGGGGA
>JAUJMB010000136.1 GCA_030447045.1 Rubrobacteraceae bacterium
GCGCCTGCCGGCCCCACTCGCCCTCTATCTCGTCGAAGCCGCTGATGCCCTTGGCCGCTAAGGTCTTTACGGGGCCGGCGGAGACGAGGTTGACCCTGATGCCCTTTTCGCCGAGGTCGCGGGCGAGGTAGCGCGAGGTCGACTCGAGGGCGGCCTTGGCCACGCCCATCCAGTCGTAGGCCGGCCAGGCGACCCGGGCGTCGAAGTCCAGGCCGACGACGGAGGCGCCGGGCTTCATGAGGTGCGAGAGGCCGACGGTCAGCGCCTTGAGGGAGTAGGCCGAGGTCTGGACGGCGGTGGCGACCGAGGGCCATTCGGCGGTCAGGAAGTTGCCGCCGAGGGCGTCTTCTGGGGCGAAGGCGACGGCGTGGACGATGCCGTGGACCTCGCCCCAGCGCTCTTTGAGGTCTCTCGCCACGGCCTCTATGTCCTCGGGCTTGTTGACGTCGAGCTCGAGGATGGGGGGCTGGGGGTCGAGGCGCTTGGCGGTCCTCTCGGTGAGGCTGCGGGCGCGGCCGAAGCTGCTCAGGGCTATCTCCGCGCCCTGCTCGGCGGCCAGCCGCGCCGCCGAGTAGGCGATGGAGCGCCGGTCCAGCACGCCGGTAACCAGCACCTTCTTGCCTTCGAGCAGTCCAGACATCTCGCCTCCAGGGGCTCCGTTCTCCGCAAGGTCCGGACCAGTCTAGGGAAAGAGGGGGACCGCTGCCAGGGACCGGAGGCTTTGAGGCTGCAGGTTCTAGGTTTCAGGCTTCAGGGTGCGGGGAGGTGCCCGACGACCTTGGATCGGAGGCCAAAGATCTGCTCCATGTAAACCGCGTTCGGCCGCGGAGAAGGAGCGCGGTCCAAGGCGTCCTAAAAGCCAATCACCACGTAGCGCCCCACAGAAAAGATGCCCCACACCGTCACGCCTCGAACAGCACGCCACCCCCTGAAGCCTCTATTCAGCCGTGGTCTCCTCGCGGTCGCGCTGCTGGTCGTAGGAGGACCCGACGCGGGCCTCCCAGGCGAGCAGGTCGTCGCGCAGGTCGTCTATCTTCCCTTCGGGCTGCTCCTCGATGAGGTTGTCCTGCTCCTTGGGGTCCTCGGAGAGGTCGTAGTACTCCTCGCCGCGGTTGCCGTAGGAGTAGATGTACTTCTCGTCCCCGTCGATGCTCGCCAGGCACGTGCGCTCGTGGTAGCAGCTCATCTTGAGCGTCCGGTCCTCCGGCGGCGAGAAGAGCGACGCGCCGGGGTACTCGCCGCCCTCGATGTCGTACCCGAGCGCATCCGCCACCGTCGGCAGGACGTCCAGCTCGCTGGCGTTCTCCTCCACGCGGCGCGGTTCGGGGTCTTTCGGGTCGTGGACGAGGAGGGGGATGTGCAGGCCCTCCTGGTAGATGGTGTTGTCGTGCTGCTTGAGGCCGTGCTCGCCGAAGCCCTCGCCGTGGTCGCCCAGGATCACGAAGACCGTGTCCTCGTAGAGCCCCAGGTCCTTGTACTGCTCGAAGAGCTTCTCCAGGAAGAAGTCCTGGTAGCGCACGGTGTTCAGGTACCTGTTCAGCTCGGGGTCCGACGAGTACTTCTTCGTGCCGTAGCGGCCCGGGACCACGTAGTTGTGGTGGGGGGTGACGGTCAGGTGGGTGGTCATGAACGGGCCGTCGTCCCCGTTCTCCTCCAACCACTCGCGGCTGGACGGGAGCATGACCTCGTCCTCGTACCCGAAGTAGTTGACCCTCTGGTAGCCCGTCCTGTCCATGCCCTCGATGGCCCGGAAAAAGTCGTACCCGAAGTTGTCCACGAGCTGGGGCCTCCGCTCGAAGGTCTTGGTGGCCGACTGGAAAAAGGCGCTGTTGTAGCCCTGCTCCCCGAGCAGCTCCGGCAGGCAGCGGGCCGGGACGATGCCGGGCTCGGACTCGGTCTTCTTGGTGTCGAGGGGGGGATTGACGCCGCAGATGGTCGCCAGGAGCGCCTTGGAGGTGTGGGGGACGACCGCGTGGGCCCGCTCCGCCATCAGGCTCTCTTCGGAGAGCTCGTCCAGGAAAGGCGTCGTGTCGATCTCCTCGTTGTACGCCGTGGTGGACTGGGCGCGGGTGGATTCGAGGAAGATCAGGGCGACGTTGCGCTTCTCGGTCTGCGGGGTGGGGGAGAGGCGGGTGTCCGTGGGGAGGGATTCTGGGGAGACCGTGGCCTCGACCTCGGTGCTTGCGACCTCGTTGACCACCATGTTCGCCAGGGGGTCGCGGGCGAAGGCGTTGCCGGCGTTGGTGACGCTCGGCACCACCGAGAGGCAGAAGAGCACGAGCGCCGCCCCGCCCACGGCCAGCGGCGCGCGGGCCGTCCGCGGGGTGTCCTTGCCCGAGGGACGCCAGGTGCCGGCCAGCAGGCGGGTCAGGAGGACGGGGCCGGCGAGGACGTAGAAGAGGACCACCGAGATCAGGGCCCAGTGCAAGAGCGTCGTCTCGGAGCCTATGGCGCCCTGCAGCTCCCCGATAGAGGAGAGCGAGACGATCACGAAGCTCAGGTCTAGCGTCGAGCCCGTTGACTCGTAGAAAAAATGGGCGCTCGTCGTCAGGACGACGACGACCACGACGGTGAGATGGAAGAGCAGCATGACAACCCTGCGCGGCAGGCCGGTCCTCACGGCGGCGAAGATGCCGACCCAGAGCGCCGCGAACCCGAGGTTGAAGAGCACGTCGGAGCGGATCTGGTCGACGAAGCCCAGAGGTCCCGGCCCATCCGGGCGGGTGACGATGCGCACGACCTTCAGGGTGAGGTTGTACAGAAAGACGGGCACGAGGAGGCTCGCGAGGTAGATCCAATCCCCCCGCGTCAAGAGGCCCCTGAGATGCTTCACGAAGCCCACCGTGCCCTGCTTTGCCGCCTCAAATGCGCGAGAGTTTAACAAAAAATGTCGTCCGGACCCGCCCCCGCGAGCCCGTAACCGCCGCGCCGGATCGTGCCGAGAACCGGCGTGATTGACCGGCGCCGGAATGGGGAATATTGTACGGGCAGTATGGGTGACACGGAAAGGGAACCCGTGCGGAAGACACGCGAGCCGCGTCCCCGGCCGGTCGTTTGACCAGCCCGGGGCCGTTGCTGCCTGTCGCGTAGTTTCGTCGTGTAGATACGAGGAAAGGGAGAGGGATGGCCGAGGAGACCGAGGTCCGCATCTACGAGCCGCCGGAGGAGTTCGCGCGGAACGCCAACATCAACGACGCCTCCGTGTACGAGGAGGCGGAGAAGGACTACGAGGGCTTCTGGGAAGAGAAGGCCAGGGACCTGCACTGGTTCAAGGAGTGGGACCAGGTACTCAACTGGGACCCGCCCGAGGCCCAGTGGTTTGTCGGCGGCAAGACAAACGTCGCCTACAACTGCCTCGACTACCAGGTAGAGCAGGGGCGGGGCGACAAGCCCGCCATCATCTGGGAGTCGGACGAGCCGGGCGAGGGCAAGACCTACACCTACGCGGAGCTCACCGCCGAGGTCAAGAAGTTCGCCAACGTGCTCAAGGGCCTTGGGGTGGAGAAGGGGGATCCGGTCGCGATCTACCTTCCCATGATCCCGCAGCTCCCCATCGCGATGCTCGCCTGCGCCCGCATCGGCGCCCCGCACTCGGTGGTCTTCGGCGCCTTCTCGGGCGACTCTTTGCGCGATCGCATAAACGACTGCGAGGCCAAGGTCCTCGTGACCGCCGACGGCGGCCCGCGCGGCGGCAAGACGTCCTACCACAAGAAGAACGCCGAGGATGCCCTGAAGGACACGCCTTCCATCCAGAGCGTCGTCGTCGCCCAGCGCGTCGGCGAGGACGTGACCATGACCGAGGGCCGCGACTACTGGTGGGACGACCTGATGGCCGAGGCCGACGACGAGTGCCCGGCCGAGGAGATGGACTCCGAGGACATCCTCTTTATCCTCTACTCCTCGGGATCCACGGGCAAGCCCAAGGGCATCGTGCACACCACCGGCGGCTACCTCACGCAGGTCAAGGCCACGACGAAGTGGGTCCTCGACGTGAAGGACGACGACGTCTACTGGTGCCAGGCGGACATCGGGTGGGTAACGGGCCACTCCTACCTCGTCTACGGCCCCCTCTCCAACGGGGTGACGACCGTGCAGTTCGAGGGGACGCCCTCCTACCCCGGATTCGACCGCCACTGGGACCTCATCGAGCGCCACGGCGTAACGATCTACTACTCGGCGCCGACCGTGGTCCGGGCCTTTATGAAGCAGGGCACCGAGCCCCTGGAGAAGCACGACCTCACGTCCTTGCGCCTCCTCGGGACCGTCGGCGAGCCCATTAACCCGCGGGCGTGGGAATGGTTCTACGAGAACGTCGGCGGCGGCCGGTGCCCGGTCGTGGACACCTGGTGGCAGACGGAGACGGGCGGCATCATGATCGCGCCTCTTCCCGGCATCACGCCGGCCAAGCCCGGCAGCGCCACCCGCCCGTTCCCCGGCATCTCGGTCGACATCTACGACGAAGAGGACAACCCCATCGAGGGCGCCGGCAAGGGCAACCTGGTCGTCACCAGGCCGTGGCCGAGCATGCTCCGCACGA
>JAUJMB010000137.1 GCA_030447045.1 Rubrobacteraceae bacterium
ACGAGAGGAGAGGACGATGGCGATCAGGAGTATCTCGCGCGAGGAGTTGAAGGGGAAGCTCGACCGGGGCGAGGGGGTGGTCCTGGTGGAGACGCTCGGGCCCGCGTACTACGAAGACGCGCATCTGCCGGGGGCGATCAACATCCCCCACACCGAGGTGGACGCTCTGGCGCCTGGCCTGTTGCCGGACAAGACGGCGCCCGTCGTCGTCTACTGCTCCAACAGGGCCTGCCAGAACTCGCCCCAGGCGGCCCGGAGGTTGGAGGCCCTAGGCTACAGCAACGTCTACGACTACGAGGAGGGGAAGCAGGATTGGATCTCGGCCGGGCTGCCGACCGAGAGCGGGGCAGCCGCGTAGTCCGAAAAGGAAACCTTCGAGGGATAACGGAGGGGAGGCTTTCCACGGAGAGCCTCCCCTCCTGTTCTTCAGCGACCCTGTTTCCTGCGCCGCAGGCCCTCCCAGGAGCCGTCGGCGAACCAGCCGCCATCGACGGAGAGGGTGTGGCCGTTGACGAAGCCGCTCCACTCCGGGTCGGCGAGAAAGGCGACGGCGCGGGCGACGTCTTCGGGGGTGGCGAAGCGGGCCATCGGGACGCGGCCCACGATGTCCGAGTCCGTGTAGCCGCCGCCGGCCTGGTCCTCCTCGTCCATCTCCGTCTTGACCCAGCCGGGGCAGACGGCGTTCACCCGGACGCCCCGCCCGCCCCACTCGGCGGCTAAAGTGCGGGTGAGGCCGACGAGGCCGTGCTTGCTCGCGTTGTACGCGGCCCTGTCCCCCACGCCGAGCAGGCCCGCCACGGAGCTCACGTTCACGATGCTGCCGGAGCCCGCCTCCAGCATCGCCTTGCCGAACTCGCGGCACATTAAGAAAGGCCCGGTCAGGTTCACGGCGAGGGTCCTGTCCCAGTCGGAGAGGGTCGTCTCCTCGGCCGGGACGATGGTGCTGATGCCGGCGTTGTTGACGAGCACGTCGATGCGCCCGAGCTCGCCGGTCACGGCCTCTACCATGCCCCGCACCGCCGCCTCGTCGGAGACGTCGCCGGGGAGGGCGAGGGCTTCGGCGCCGGCGGAGCGGAGTTCTTGGATCGTCTCTTCCGGCGCGCTAAGGTCGTTGGCGGCTACGAGATAGCCGCGTTCGGCCAGTTCGAGGCAGATCCTCCGCCCGATGCCGCGGGCGGCCCCGGTCACGACTGCGACCCCGGGTTGCCGGCTCACGCGGGGTTCCCCTTGACGGCCCGGAGAAACGCGAGGGCGGAGGTGCTCTTTCTGGGGCCGTTCTCCACCAGCGGGCGGAGGTGGCCGGTGAAGCGTGCGATCTCCTCTGGCGTCAGCACCTCGTTCATGGCCTCCTCTATTGTCGGTAAGTTGGGGTTTGCGGCGGATTTTACGAAGGTCGTCCAATTCGTCACACTGTGGTAAGTCGTGGCGGTCGAGATTTCGGCCTCGTAGTCGAGGTGGATCTCAGCGAACCCCGCTTGTTCCGCGAGATCCAGCAGGTCCCGCTCGTCGAAGTCGAGCATCGGGTCGTCCTCTATCGGCTGGATGCTACGAAAGACGCCCATGACCTTTGCGGCGAGATCCCGGACCGGCGTTGCGTCGTATCCCAAGAACAGGTGCGGCGGTTGCGGTTGGCGAAAGCGGTTGATCGGCTCGAAGATGGAGGCGCGTCCATTGGGCACGAGGACCCTGTGGAACTCGTGGAAGGCACCGCGTTTGTTGGCGACATAGATCAGGACCGACCGCGTCGTGACGGCATCCACTGAGTCGTCTTCGATCGCGGAGAGGTCGTCCGCGGGGGCGAGCACGAACTCGCAGCGATCCAGAACGCCCCTCTCTTCGGCGAGCGTGCGGCTGTGGTCCAGAAGATCCTGGGAGACGTCGGAGAAGATCACCCGCCCGCTTTCCCCGACGAGGTCGAGGGCGCCGAAGGCGATCAGACCATCCCCAGCACCGACGTCGAGCAACACGTCCCCCTCCCCCACCCCGGCGTTCCCGAGCACCCTGTCCCGCCACGGGACGAGCCCTTCGATGAACTTCTCGCGCCGTTCGGCATCACCACCGAACCTCCGGTTCAGCAACCACTCGGCCCAGCGATCACGCGCCGATTCCGGCACGCCGCTAACCCACCGGCGTCTTCGGCCCTTCGCCTGCGAGGACGGCGACTATGTTCTCGGCGGCGAGGACGGCCATCCTGTCGCGGGTCTCCCGGGAGCCGCTGCCGATGTGCGGGGCGAGGACGGCGTTCTCCCTCTCGAGGAGCTTCGGGTGGACCTTCGGCTCTTCCTCGTAGACGTCGAGGCCGGCGGCGAAGATTCGCCCTTCCGCCAGAGCGTCGGCGAGGGCCCCCTCGTCCACGACCGGGCCGCGCGAGGTGTTGACGAGCACGGCCGTCGGCTTCATCTTGCCGAGTTCCTCGGCCCCGATGAGGTGCCGGGTCTCATCCGTAAGAGGTGTGTGAACGGAGACGAAGTCGGCGGTTTCCAGGAGCTCACCGAGCTCCGCGTAGCGGGCGTCGAGTTCCCGCTCCGCGTCTTCATTACGGGAGCGGTTGTGGTAGAGGATCTCCATCCCGAAGCCCCTGCCGCGCCTGGCGACGGCCTGCCCGATGCGGCCCATGCCGACGATGCCCAAGGTCTTGCCCCACACGTCCACGCCGACGAAGAGCTTCGGCCCCCACCAGTGCCAGTCTCCCGCGCGTAGGATCCGCTCGGACTCGCCCAGGCGGCGGGCGGCGGCGAGGAGGAGCATAAAGGCCGTGTCCGCGGTCGTCTCGTCGAGGACGCCTGGGGTATTCGTGACGACGATGCCACGTTCCTCTGCGGCTTCGACGTCCACATTGTCGTAGCCGACGGCCATGTTGGCGATTACCCGAAGGCCATCGCCGGCGGCGTCCATAAACTCCGCGTCCATCTTCTCCGTGACGTTGGAGAGGACGCCCGCGGAGCCTTCGGCGGCTTTGAGTAGCTCGTCGCGGGCGGGGGGCGCCTCGGAGAGGACGGTCAGGTCGTAGTCTTCGAGGGGGCGGAGCCCGGCAGCCGGAATCTCGCGCGTGACGAGGACCTTCTCGGGCACGGGCCCTCCCCCTCTTCCCTACTCGCCTTCCTTGAGGAACTGCCGCAGCACGGTGTGGAGGATGCCGCCGTTGCGCAGGTACTCCACCTCGACGGGCGAGTCCACGCGGGCCTTGACCTTGAACTCCTTCGTTTCGCCGTCGTCCGAGGTCGCCCTGACCGTCAGCTCCTTGCCGGGCTCCAGGTCGGCGAGGCCGCCTATGTCGAAGGACTCGTGGCCGGTGAGGCCTATAGAGTCGGCGTTCTCGCCCTCGGCGAACTGCACGGGGAGGACGCCCATGCCTATGAGGTTGGAGCGGTGGATGCGCTCGAAGCTCTCGGCTATCACGGCCTTTATGCCGAGGAGGAACGAGCCCTTGGCGGCCCAGTCGCGGGAGGAGCCCGAGCCGTACTCCTTGCCGGCGAGCACGATCAGGGGCACGCCCTCCTCGGCGTACTTCAGGGACGCCTCGTAGATCGTGGTCTCCTCCCCATCAGGGAGGTGTACGGTGTAGCCGCCCTCCTTGCCGCCGGCGAGCTTGTTGCGCAGGCGGATGTTGCCGAAGGTGCCCCGCACCATTACCTCGTGGTTACCGCGGCGGCTCCCGAAGGAGTTGAAGTTGCGGGAGTCAACGCCCTTCTCCAGGAGGTACTGGCCCGCCGGCATCTTCGCCGGGATCGCGCCGGCCGGCGAGATGTGGTCCGTCGTGACGGAGTCGCCGACCTGCACCAGGACGCGGGCCCCCTCTATGTCGTTGACGTCGGCGGCGTCGGGGTCGAGGTCCTTGAAGAAGCTCGGCTCCTGGATGTAGGTGGAGTCCGGGTCCCACTCGTAGAGGTCGCCCGAGGGTACGTCCACCTCGTTCCACTGCTCGTTGCCGGTGTAGACGTCGGCGTACTGCTCGCGGTAGATGTTCGGGTCGAGGGCGTTCTCGATCTCGCGGGCGACCTCCTCCTGCGAGGGCCACACGTCCTTCAGGTAGACGGGGTTCCCGTCCCTGTCCTCGCCGAGCGGGTCCCTGGAGAGGTCGATGTCCACCGTGCCGGCCAGCGCGTAGGCGACGACGAGCGGCGGCGAGGCCAGGTAGTTGGCCCTCACGTCGGGGTTGATGCGCCCCTCGAAGTTCCTGTTGCCCGAGAGGACGGCGGCCACTACGAGGTCGTTCTCCTCTACGGCCTCGGAGATCTCCTCGGCCAGCGGCCCCGAGTTGCCGATGCAGGTCGTGCAGCCGTAGCCGACGACGTCGAACCGCAGCTTCTCCAGCGGGTCGAGGAGGCCGGAGGTCTGGAGGTACTCGGTGACGACCTTCGAGCCCGGCGCCAGGCTCGTCTTTACGTGCGGCTGCACCTTGAGGCCCCTCTCGACGGCCTTTTTGGCGAGCAGCCCGGCGCCCATCATCACCGAAGGGTTGCTCGTGTTGGTGCAGGAGGTGATCGCCGCTATGACCGCCGAGCCGTGCTTGAGGTACATCTCCTCGCCGTC
>JAUJMB010000138.1 GCA_030447045.1 Rubrobacteraceae bacterium
GGTTCAGGGCGTCCACGAGGACGGCGAGGAAGATCACGACGCCCTGGACGAACTGCACCCAGAAGGGCGGGACGTTCAGCAGGGTGAGGCCGTTGTTGAGCGTGCCGATCAGGAGCACGCCCACGAGCGTCCCGCCCATGTTCCCCCGGCCCCCGAAGAGCGAGGTCCCCCCGATGACCACCGCCGCGATCACCTGGAGCTCCAGGCCCTCGGCCGCGGAGGGCAGCGCGGAGTTCAGGCGGCTCGTCAGCACGACGGCCGAGAGGCCGGCGCAGAGGCCGGAGATAACGTACACCAGAAAAGAGACCCGCCCCACGGGGATGCCGGCCAGGCGCGCGGCCTCGCGGTTGCCGCCGATGGCGTAGACCTGGTGCCCGAAGACCGTGCGAGAGAGGACGAAGTAGCCTATCGCGAAGACGGCGAGCGTGAGCCACACGAGCAGGCTGACGCCCAGGATCTCGGCCTGCCCGACGAACGTGAAGCTCGCGGGGAAGCCGAAGACCGTCTGGCCGCTGCTCACGGCGAGGGTCAGGCCGCGGCCCATCGAGAGGACAGCTAAGGTGACGATAAAAGGCGTGATGCCGAAGTACGTGGTCGAGAAGCCGTTGAAGGCCCCGATCAGGCACCCAGCCCCGAGCGCGACCAGGATGCCGACGAAGCCGGGAACCCCGCCCTGCATGGAGATGGCGGCGAGCATCCCGGTAAGGGCGACTATGGAGCCCACGGAGAGGTCAATACCTGCCGTGATGATCACGAACGTCATGCCGACGGCGGCGATGCCGATAACCGCCGACTGCACGACTATCTGGGTGAAATTATCGAACTCCAGGAAGTTCGGCGCTATAAACGCGAGGACGACACACAGCAGAAGCCAGGCCGCCAGTATCGGCCCGGTGCCGGTGAGGAAACGGGCCAGTATGCCCCTCACCCCCCGCCGCCCGGAGCCCTCCTGGCGGGCCTGTTCGTTGCCGGGCTCCGCCCCGACGGTGCGTTCTTCGGCCACGGCCTAGTCCCCCTCCCCGCTCTCTTCCACGCCGTTGTCCTCCGTTCCCGAGGTCGCGTACTCCAGGATCTTCTCCTGGTCGGCCTCAGCGCCGGAGATCTCGCCGACCACCCTGCCGGCGCGCAGGATCACGATGCGGTCGGCCATCCCGAGGAGCTCGGGGAACTCGGAGCTGACCATGACCACCGCCCCACCCCCCGCCGCGATACCCAGCATGTGCTCGTAGATCTCGCTCTTCGCGCCGACGTCTATCCCCCGCGTCGGCTCGTCGAGCAGCACCACCGAAGGCTCGGTCGCCATCGCCCGCGCCAGCACCACCTTCTGCTGGTTGCCCCCCGAGAGCTGCCCGGCCTCCTGCTTGAGGGACGAGGCCCTCACGCCGAACCGCTCCCGCAACCTCTGGCCAAAGGAGCGGTAGCGCCCCCCGTCCACGAAGCCGGCGCGGCTGATGCGGTCGAGGACGCTCAGGATCATGTTCTCGTTTATGGTCGCCGAGTGCACGAGCCCCTCGGTCCCCCGGTCCTCCGGCACGTACACGATGCCGGCATCTAGGCCTTCTGAGACGGTGCGCACCTTCCGCGCCCTTCCTTTGACCAGGATCTCACCCCCGGTGGCGGGCGTGACGCCGGCTATGGTCTTCAATGTCTCGGTGCGGCCCGCGCCTACGACCCCGGCGAGGCCTAAGATCTCCCCCTCCCTCACGCTGAAGGAGACGTTGCGCACCCGCGGCTCCAGGGCGAGGTTCTTTACCTCGAGCGCCACGTCCCCGAGCTCCCGCTCGCGGGTAGGGAAGAGGGAGTCCAGGCGTTTGTTGACCATCGCCTGCACGAGGGACTCGGTGGTCCACTCGTCTATGGGCCTGGACCCCACGACCGCGCCGTCGCGCATCACGGTGGCGGCGTCGCAGATCTCGAAGACCTCTTCGAGGTGGTGGCTTATGTAGATGACGGAGATGCCCTCCCGCCTGAGGTCGCGCACCACGTCGAAGAGCACCTGTATCTCGGAGCTCTGGAGGGCGCTCGTGGGCTCGTCCATGACGAGGATGCGGGCGTCGCGGTGGAGGGCCTTGGCCACCTCGAGGAGCTGGCGCACCCCGAGCCTGAGCGAGCGGACCGGCGCGCCCGTGCTCAGGTCGTCGAGCCCGACGCGGGCGAGCAGGCGTCGCGCTTGTGCCCGCGCCTCGCGGCGGTCGAGCAGCCCGCCGCGCGCGGGCATGTCCCCCAGAAAGAGGTTCTCGGCCACGCTCATCTCGGGGACGAGGCTCAGCTCCTGGTAGATCACGGCGACACCGGCCGCTAAAGAGTCGGCCGGGCTCCCGGCCTCGAGCGGCTCCCCGCCCACGACGATGCGCCCGTCGTCCGGCCTGTAGGCCCCGGCCAGCACCTTTATGAGGGTGGATTTGCCGGCCCCGTTCTCCCCCACGATGCCCATGACCTGCCCGCGCCCCACGCGCAGGTCGACCCCCTTAAGCGCGTGCACGCCCGGGAACCTCTTGTCTATGCCCTCCATGACAAGGGCCGTCTCGCTCATGCGCCTCCCCGGCTAAAGGTTTCGGGCTTCGGGTCGCCTCCTGCGGAGGCTCTCAGGCATCAGGGGTGGTCGTCGCAACCGGGTCGCGAGACACGCCCCTGAAGCCTGAGGCCTGTAGCCTGATGCCTACTTGACCTGGTTGCTCCAGATGCCGTACTCCTTCACTTCCTGGCTGTCTATGTTCTGCTTGTCGATGACGATGGTCGGGTAGAAGTACTCTTTGGGTGGGGTCTTGTTCTCGTTTATCTGCTGGTCGATAAAGTCCATCGCGGTGCGGGCCATCTCGACGGGGTTCTGGCTGACGGTGGCGGTCTGCTTGCCGTTGCGGATGGCCTCCAAAGCCTGGGCCGTGCCGTCGATGCCTACGATGTAGATGTGCTCGTCGCTGCTCGGCGGCTCGTAGCGGCCGGCGGAGTCTATGGCCCGAACGGCCCCTATGGTGTTGTCGTCGTTGGCGCCGAAGATGGCGTCGACCTTGGGGTTGGCCTGCAGGATGTTGGTGGTGACGTTGAGGGCCTTCTCCTGGTCGAAGTCCGCCGGCTGGTTGGCGACGATCTCGATGTCCGGGTACTGCTTCATCACCTGCTGGAAGCCTGTCTCCCTGTCCTCGGCGGCGGTCGTGCCGACGAGGCCCTGCAGGTCCACCACGTTACCCCGCGGCTCGCCGTACCTCTTTTCGAGCAGGTCGACTATGTAGTTGGCGCCCTTCTTGCCGGCCTCGACGTTGTTCGTCTCGACGACGCTGGCGAGCTGGCCGCCCTCGGCGCCGCGGTCGAGGGTGTAGACGGGGATGTCCGCGTTGTTGGCGGCCTGGACGGCCGGCACGATGCCGTTGGCGTCTATCGGGACGAGGACGAGGGCGTCGACGTCCTGGGTGATCAGGTCCTGCGTCTGGTTGAACTGGGCGCCAGCGTCGCCGTTGGCGTTCGTCTCCTTGAGCTGGAAGCCGTGCTCCTTCGCGCCGTCCTTGACGCCCTTCTGAAGGCCGACGAAGAACGCGTTGTTGAGCGTCGGGCCGGCGTAGCCGACCGTGATCTGCTCCCCGCCGCCTCCGCCGCCGCCCTCGCCGCCGCCCCCCGCGCAGGCGGTGACGACCAGCGCCAGCGCCGAGACAAGAACCACCCGAACCAATGAACCTCTCACAACGTCTCCTCCTAGTTCCAGTGGGGCTCCCTCAAGCCCCGGGCTACGAATCCCTGTACGACGCGCCCTTCAAGGCTCTTTCTCCCGGTGCGGGCGTGGCGGCACCTTACTGGGCAAGGTAGCCGCCGTCCACCGGCAGGATCGCGCCGGTCACGAACGAGGCCTCGTCGGAGGCGAGAAAGAGGATGGCGTTCGCCACCTCGGAGGGGTCCCCGAGCCTCCCGATGGGGTGGGCCTGCTTCATGGGCGCCTTGTACTCCTCCGGCAGCCCGGCGACGGCCTCGGTGGTTATGGTGCCCGGTGCCACGGCGTTCACGCGGATGCCGCGGGCCGCCCACTCGACGGCGAGGTGCTTCGTGATCCCGGAGGCCACGAACTTCGCGGGCCCGTAGGTGGACTGCTCGGCCTGCCCTGCCATCCCGCTTATGGACGAGAGGCAGACGATGGAGCCGCCGGGGTCCTCCTGCTCGAGCATCGCCTCGATGGCGAACTTGCACGTGAGGAACATCCCCCGCCCGTCGACGGCCATGACGTGGTCCCAGTCCTCGGGCGTGGCGTCCACTATGTTGTTCAGGGGGATGACCCCGGCGTTCGCCACCAGCACGTCCACCCGCCCGAAGGACTCGACCGCGGCCCCGATCATCCGCCTCGCGTCGTCCACGTCCGAGACGTCGCCCACGACGGAGACGACCTCGGCCCCCTCCCCCGAGAGTCGACCTTCGAGTTCTTGTAGCCCGGCCTCGTCCACGTCGTTTATGACGAGCTTCGCCCCTTCCCGGGCGAAGAGCTCGGCGGTCGCCCGCCCGATGCCCTTCGCGGCCCCCG
>JAUJMB010000024.1 GCA_030447045.1 Rubrobacteraceae bacterium
AAGGTGGCGACGGATTTCGTCGACGCGCTCAACGACAGCGGGCTCGACGTCGCGGTGCAGGAGGACGGCAAGGCCGTGGTCGCTGGCGTCGTCTTCCGTTGGGGCTCCGGCCTCGACTTCGCCGTAACCCGGTTCAACGCCGACGGCACCCCCGACACCTCCTTCGACTCCGACGGACAGGTGGTGACGCCCGTGGGCGCCGGCGGCAGCGGGGACGAGGCCTACGGCGTCGCCGTCCGTCCCGACGGCAAGATCGTGGCGGCCGGGTTCACCAGCAGCTCCGGGGCCAACCCCGACTTTGCGGCGGTGCGCTACAACCCCGACGGGAGCCTCGACACGGGCTTCGGGGCGGGGGGTAAGGTGGTCACCCCCGTCACCGGCGCCGCCCCCGACTACGCCGTGGACGTGGCCGTCCGGGGAACGAAGACCGTCCTCGTCGGCAGGACGGCCAAGCCCTCGCACAACGACTTCGCCGCGGTTCGCCTCAACGACGACGGCTCCCTCGATACCTCCTTCGACGGGGACGGCATCGCGACGATGGACTTCTCCTCCGGTTCCGACGACTACGGCGAGGACGTCGCGGTCGAGCCCGGCGGCAAGCTCGTGATCGCCGGCCTTACGGGTACCGCCGGCAACCCGACCACCAACGACTTCGCCCTCGCCCGCCTCAACGCCGACGGCACCCCGGACACCTCCTTCGGTTCGGGCGGCAAGGTGACCACCCATTTCGGCTCTGGGCTCGACGCCGCCTACGCCGTCGTCGCCGGTGAGGACGGCAAGATCGTCGCCGGCGGCAAGGCCACGAACGGGGCTAGGGAGGACTACGCGCTGGCCCGCTACAACCCCAACGGCTCCCTGGACGACAGCTTCGACTTTGACGGCAAGGTCGTGACGGACTTCGGCGGCGCGGGCGGCTGGCTGTGGGACCTCGCCATGCAGGACGACGGCAGGGTCGTCGCGGCCGGGACCTCCGCCGCCGCGGGCACCGGCGCCAACATGGCGCTGGCCCGCTACAACCCCGACGGCAGCCTCAACACCTCCTTCGGCCACGACGGCAAGGTCATGACGGACTTTTTCGGCATCAGCGACGAGGCCCGCAGCGTCGCCATCGGCGACGACGGCAGGATAGTGGCCGCCGGCATCGCCAACGGCTCGGAGTCGGGCAAGAACTTCGCGACGGCCCGATACTTCGGCGGCAGCGACGCCACGCCCCCGAAGGTCGGCGCGCCCAAGCACGGCCTCGCCCCCGGAGCCGCCCTCGGCGCCTCCGACGTGCCCGTGCGGGTCTCCTGGTCGGCCAGCGACGTAGACGGCGAAGTCACGAGTTACCAGCTCCAGCAGAGCACCGACGGGGGCCCATACGAGGACGTCGACCTCGCCGGCGCCACGACGACCACGACGCTCGGGCTCGAGCCCGACGACCACCGGTTCAGGGTGCGCGCCACCGACGACAACGGCAACCGCAGCGTCTGGAGGTACGGCCCGCGCTTCACGCTCGAGACCCTCCAGGAGAGCGACTCCTCGGTCTCCTACGCGAGAACCTGGAAAACCCAGACCCTCGCTGGCGCCTCCGGCGGTGGGGTGAGGTACGCCACCACGAGGGGCGCCAAGGCGACCCTCTCCTTTACGGGCGGCGAGGTGGCGTGGGTCGCGCCGAAGAGCAAGACCCGCGGCAAGGCCGCCGTCTACCTCGACGGCGCGAAGGTCGCGACGGTCGACCTCTTCTCCGCCGGGACCCTCGCGCGCCAGGTCGTCTTCAGCAAGGGCAACCTCGACCCGGCAACGCCGCACACGCTGGAGGTCAGGAACCTCGGCACCGCGGGACGTTCTCGGGTGGACGTGGACGCCTTCGTGGTACTGCGCTGACCCTAGGAGCCGGGGACCAGGACGTACAGGCCGATGGCGACGAAGTGGCACACGCTGCCGAGGAGCACGAAGACGTGCCAGAGGGCGTGGGCGTACGGGGTCTTGCGGTGGTAGAAGAAGGTTCCGGCCGTGTAGGCGATGCCGCCGGCCAGCAGCCACAGGAGTGCTGAGCCCGAGAGGGAGCGGATGAGGGGCCCAAGGGCGACGACGCCGAGCCAGCCCATCGCCACGTAGGCCGCCGTTGAGACCACGGCGAAGCGGCCCGTGGCGAAGACCTTGAAGACGATGCCGGCGGCGGCCATCGCCCAGACGACCGCGAAGAGGGCCCACCCCAGCCGGCCGCCGAGGCCGACGAGGACGAAGGGCGTGTAGGTGCCCGCGATCAGGAGGTATATCGCGCAGTGGTCGAGCACCCGCAGCACGCGCTTTACCCCCGGCCTCCGGAAAGCATGGTACAGCGTGGACGCCGCGTAGAGCGCCACCAGCGTCGCCCCGTAAAGGCCGGCGCTCGCGACGTGCAGCCCCTCCCCCCGGGACACGCCCAGGTAGACCAGCACCACCACGCCGACGACGCTCGCCACCAGCCCGGCGGCGTGGGTCGCGACGTTGGCCGCCTCCTCCCTTACCGTGTAGCGCGCCGCCAAGAGATCCCTACGCGGCCTCGAAGGTTACCGGCGCCCCCGCCAGAACCCGCGCCCGGCCTCCGTGGACGAGGTCGTCCAGGTGGGCCAGCGTCTCGGCGAGGGCGAACGATCGCTGGTGCACGGTGAGCGCGCCGCGGAAGAGGCGCAGGGAGACGTCGTAGGCGCTGGCGGGCGTCTCTATCGCCGCGCGCATCGCGTCCAGTCGCTCGGCGTGGTGCTCCGTGAGCTCCGAGATCCTGCCATCGAGGTCGCCGAAGACGGGGCCGTGGCCCGGCAGCACGAGGTCGGCTTCGAGGCCGCGCATGGACGCCAGCGATTCCAGGTAGCGGGCGAGCGGGTGGGGCTCCGTCTCTGGCCAGATCCCGACGTTCGGCGTGATGCCGAGCATGAGGTGGTCCGCGGCGTAGAGGATGCGGCGCCCCTCGTCGTGAAGCACCAGCTGGTGGTCGGCATGGCCGGGGGCGTGGACGACCCGCGCCGACCCGTCTCCCATCGGCACCTTCTCCCCGGGGCGCAGCGGCAGGATCTCCTCTGGCAACCGCAGCCCGCCCCTCATCGCCCCGGCCGCGTTCTCCGCCATATCCCGCGGCATCCCGTGGCGGACGAGCAGCCCCACGAAAGGCCCCGAATCAGGCGAGTCCCAGAGCCTGCGGGCGAACGGTATCTCCGCCCCCATCATGCAGACCGGCGCCGCCGAGACCTCCTGCAGCCAGCGCGCCGCCCCGACGTGGTCGGGATGGAAGTGCGTTACCACGACCCGCGCGACGTCCCGCAAGAGGTCGCAGCCGGCCGCGCGAGACCCGGCCTCCCACGCCCCGCGGGCCGGCGGGTAGTCGTACCCGGCGTCGACCAGGGTCCACCCGTCGTCGGCCTCTACCAGATAGACCGAGACGAACCCGAGCGGGAAGGGCACGGGCAGCTTGATCTGCCACACCCCCTCCACCACCTCGGCCGCCTCCCCCACCCCCTGCAGAGCCAACCCGGCAGGCGCCACGCCTTCAGCCAAGCGAGCCTCCCAGACCCGGCCGCGACCCGGGAGGCCTACACCTGAAACCTGATGCCCGAAACCCGATGCCTAGCCCTGCAGGTTCTCGAAGATGCCGGCCGCACCCATCCCGCCGCCGATGCACATGGTCACCAGCCCGTAGCGGGAGCCGCGGCGCTTCATCTCGTTCATGATCTGGACGGTGAGCTTCGTGCCGGTGGCGCCCATCGGGTGGCCGAGGGCAATGGCCCCCCCGTTGACGTTCATCTTGTCCGTATCGAGGCCGATCTCCCTGACCACGGCGAGCACCTGCGCGGCGAAGGCCTCGTTGAACTCGATGAGGTCGATGTCCTCCAGCGAGAGCCCGGCCTGCTCCAGCACCTTCGGGATGGCGACGCTCGGCCCGATCCCCATCACCTCGGGCCTCACCCCACCGACGGCGAACCCGACGAACCGCGCCAGCGGCGTGAGGCCCCGCCGTTCGGCCTCCCCCCGCTCCATGACCACGACCGCCGCGGCCCCGTCGCTCCGCTGCGAGGCGTTCCCGGCCGTCACGGTGCCGCCCTGCTGGAAGGCGGGCTTCAGCTTCGCGAGCTGCTCGGCGGAGGTGTCCCGCGGCCCCTCGTCGCGCCCGAAGGTCGTCTCGAAGTGCTGCGGGTTGCCCTCGTCGTCCACGAAGTCGTAGGCGACGTCCAGCGGCACGATCTCGTCGTCGAACCGGCCCGACTCGACGGCCTCCCTCGCCCGCGTGTGGCTCTGCAGGGCGAACTCGTCCTGGTCCTCGCGGCTGACGCCGAACTCCCTGGCTACCTGCTCGGCGGTGAAGCCCATCCCCATGTACACGGCCGGGTTCGTCTCCACGAGCCCGGGATCGGGCGCGAAGTTCGGCATCTGGAGCGTCGAGGACATGTGCTCCGTCCCGCCCGCGACGATGGTCGTGGCGTGGCCGACCATGATCCTCTCGGCCGCCATAGCGATCGTCTGGAGCCCAGACGAGCAGAACCTGTTCACTGTCTGGGCCGGCACCGTGTCCGGCATCCCCGCCCGCACCGAGGAGAGACGCGCCATGTTATACCCCTGCGTCCCCTCCGGCATCGCGCACCCCATAATGACGTCCTCGACCTCAGAAGGGTCGAGCCCCTCGGCCCGCCCCACGGCCTCCCGAATAGCTGAGGCCCCGAGGTCCACCGGATGCACCCCGCGCAGCGTTCCCCGCGGCGCCCTCCCAACAGCGGTCCTCGCCCCGGATACGATCACAGCTTCGTTCATAGTCGCTCCCTTTGGTCGCTCCAGCTTGTCAGCCGGTCGGCATTTCAGCTTTTTCTTTTGCTGACAGGCTGAAGTGCTGACAAGCTAGTTCCTCACCGGCTTTCCGGTCTTGAGCATCCCCTCGATCCTCTCGAGGGTCTTCTCGTTCTGCAGCAGCTCCAAAAACGCCTCTCTCTCCAGGCCGAGCAGGTACTCCTCGCTCACCCACTGGGGGAGCGTGAGGTCTCCGCCTGTCAGGATCTTCGCGGTGTGGCCGGCTATGACGCCGTCGTACTCGCTGGCGTAGCGGCCCCACTGCAGGGTCCTGATGCCCATGACGAGGGCGGAGCGGGCGGAGGCGCCGGAGGCGTAGACGTTGCCGTCACGCTCGGGCGGCGCGTAGCCGTCGGCGAGGTCGAGGACCTCGCGTTTGGCGGCGGAGATGAGGTGGTCGGCGTTCATCACTATCCGGTCGTCCTCGTCTAGGAAGCCCAAGCTTCGGGCCTCGACGGCGCTCGCGGAGACCTTCGCCATGGCTATGGTCTCGAAGGCCTTGTTCAGGAAGGGGAGGGCCGGGGTGTCCGGGGCCGAGGCCATGGGGCGGGAGACGAGGCGGCGGGCCATCTCCTTGGTGCCGCCGCCGGCCGGTATCAGGCCGACGCCGGCCTCGACGAGGCCCATGTAGGTCTCGCCGGCGGCGACTATGCGGTCGGCGTGGAGGCAGATCTCGAGCCCCCCGCCGAGCGTCTGCCCGCGCGGCGCCGCGACGACGGGCTTCGGCGCGAACCGGAAGCCCATGAGCAGCTTCTGCAGCGCGTCGACGCTCTCGCCGATCTCGTCCAGCTTCCCGCCCTGAACCGCCTGCGCCACCTCCGCAAGGTTCGCCCCCACGCAGAAGTTGCGCCCCTCGCTGCCGATGACGAGGCCGACCACGTCGTCGCGCTCCAATGCTTCGAGCGCCCTGTAGCCCATCTCGGTCACGCCCGCGTCTATGGAGTTGCCCTTGGAGTGGAACTCCAAACAGAGCACCCCGTCGCCGAGGTCGAGCAGGCTCGCCGAGTCGTTTCGCTCCAGCTCCTTGCCCTCTTCGCGCAGCCCATCGAGGGAGATGTACATCGGGTCCTCGCGCACGGGTTCGTACTGCTTGCTCACGGGGCTGAATTGCACCTCGCGCCCGTCCTCCGTCTTGTAGAAGCTCTCGTTGCCCCCTTCGAGCATCTCCTTTACCCAGGGTCCGACCCCTATGCCCAGAGACCCCATCCTCTCGACGGTATCGTGCACGCCGAGGAGGTCCCAGGTGCGGAAGGGGCCGGTCTCGTGGGCGAAGCCCCACTCCATCGCGTGGTCTGCGTCTTCGAGGGTGTCGGAGATCTCTGGCAGCCGCCGCGATGCGTAGGCCATGTAAGGGAGGAGGGTGTCCCTGATGTACCTCGCGTGACGGTCCTCTTCGGCCCTATCGACGAGGAAGCGCAGCCTGGCCCCGAGGTCGCCCTGCTTCTGCGCCTCGGCGACGATGGGCACGTCGGGGTCTTCGGCGGGGCGGTGCTCGAAGGTTTCGAGGTCGAGCACGTCGAAGACGGTCTTGCCGTCGCGCTTGTCGCGCTTGTAGAAGCCGGCGCCGGTCTTGTTGCCGAGGAGGTTCTTCTCCTGCATCTCCTTGAGCTTGGGGTGGGGCTTGAGGTCCTCGCGCGACTCGTCCTCCGGGACGGCCTCGTAGAGGTTCTCGGCGACGCCGACGGCGATGTCGAGGCCGACGGTGTCGTTGAGGCGGAAGGTCGCGGTCTTGGGGTGCCCGATAAGGGGCCCCGTGATCGCGTCGACCTCCTCTATGGAGTAGCCGTTCTCGAAGGCGTAGGTGACGGCCTGCATCCCGGCGAAGGAGCCGAGGCGGTTCCCTATAAAGTTCGGGGTGTCCTTGGCGATCACACCGCCCTTGCCGAGCACCCGCTCGCCGAAGTTCCTTACCTTCTCGACGATCTCCTCGTCGGTCTCCCCTGTCGGGATGATCTCCAGCAGCTTCAGGTAGCGTGGCGGGTTGAAGAAGTGCGTCCCGAGAAAACGCCGCCTGAACGACCCCGAGCGGCCCTCCGCTATCTGGTGCAGCGGGATGCCGCTCGTGTTCGACGAGATGATGGCGTCCTCTTTCGCGAGCGCCTCGACCCTCTCGGCGAGCTCCCTTTTGGGTTCCAACTTCTCCAAAATGGCCTCGAGCACCCAATCGGCCTCGGCGACGCGTTCGAGGTCGTCGTCGAAGTTGCCGGTGCGGATGCGCTTGGCTACCTCTTTGGCCATGAGCGCCGGCGGGCGGGCCTTGACCATCCTGTCGTAGCCGCCCCTCACGACGGCGTTCTTGTCTTCACCGTCTTTGGGGGCTATGTCGAGCAGGTCCACCTGAAGCCCGGCGTTGGCGCAGTGGGCGGCGATGGCGGCGCCCATGGTGCCGGCGCCGAGCACGGCCACCCTCCTGATGCTATGCGACATCCGCTCCCCCTTTAACCGTAGATCTCCTCTCGCAGGGATTCTATAGCCCTCTTTACCCTGAGGAGGTGCTCCTCCATGTTCGCCTTTATCTCGGCGTACTTCTCCTCGCCGCTCGGCGTGATCCTGTAGAAGCGCCGGCTCCGCGTGTCAGGCCGCTCCCACTCGCCCACCACGTAACCCTTCTCCTCCAGACGCCTGAGAAGCGGATACACGGTGTTAGGCGATACGCTCATGACGCCGCCGGAGAGCTCCCTGATCTGGCCTATAAGGCTGTTGCCGTACTGCGGCTTCTCGCGCACCAGGTGCAGGATCAGGAGCGGAAACACCGTCCGCGACTTGACCTCGCCCAGAAAGACGTCGTGCGGCGTCGCCGATGGCCCAGCCCCCCCGACGCTCCTCTCCCCTGCCCGCTGCATCCCGACCCCTCCCGCGCGAACTTGTCAATTTTGATAATAGCACGGATAATGGGCCGGCAGGGAGGGGCATAGGGCTCCTTGCGTCTTTGGGGAACGGAGAAGGAGGAGCTTGCGGTGATCGCCGACGTTACCCGGTCTTTGGGGACCGACTACTACGTTCTGGACGACCTTTTCACGGACGAGGAGCGGGAGGTCAGGGACAGGGTTCGGGCGTTCGCGGACGCCGAGGTCATCCCGATCATCAACGGGTACTGGGAGAGGGCCGAGTTCCCGTTCGAGCTGGTGCCGAAGGTGGCGGAGCTGAACATCGCGGGCGGGGCCATCGAGGGGTACGGCTGTCCGGGGATGAGCCACGTGGCGACCGGGCTCGTCGCGATAGAGATGTCGCGGGGGGACGGGAGCCTCAACACGTTCTTCGGGGTGCATTCGGGGCTTGCGATGGGAACCATCGCCATCTGCGGGAGCGAGGAGCAGAAGGAGCGGTGGCTGCCGCCGATGGCGCGGATGGAGAAGATCGGGGCCTGGGGCCTCACAGAGCCCGACCACGGCTCGGACTCCGTCATGCTGGAGACGACGGCGAGGCGCGACGGTGAGGAGTGGGTAATAAACGGCAAGAAGCGTTGGATCGGCAACGCCACCTTCGCCGACATCGTCATCATCTGGGCCCGCGACGTAGAGGACGGCCAGGTAAAGGGCTTCGTGCTCGAAAAAGACGAGAACGGCGAGCACCACCCCGGCTACACCACCGAGCTCATCAAGGGCAAGATGGGCAAACGCGCCGTCTGGCAGCCGGACATCTTTCTGGAAGACGTGCGGGTGCCTGCGGCCAACAAGCTCGAAGGGGCCAACTCCTTCAAGGATACCAACAAGGTTCTCACGGCCACGAGGGGCGGAGTTGCGTGGGAGGCCATCGGGCACGCCATCGCCTCCTACGAGGCGGCGCTGCAGTACGCCAAGGAGCGGGTGCAGTTCGGCAAGCCCATAGCGAGCTTCCAGCTCATCCAGAGCAAGCTGGCGAACATGCTCGCCGAGATCACCAACATGCAGCTCATGGTCTACCGTCTCTCCCAGCTCCAGGAGCAGGGCAAGATGACCGGCCCCCAGGCCTCCCTCGCCAAGATGAACAACGCCAAGAAGGCCAAGCAGGTCTGCTCCGACGCCCGCGACATTATGGGCGGCAATGGCGTGCTGCTGGAGTACCACGTCGCCAGGCACCTCTCGGACATGGAGATCGTGTACACGTACGAGGGGACCGACACCATACAGTCGCTCATCGTGGGGCGCGACGTGACGGGGATAAGCGCGTTCGTGTAGGCATCAGGTAGGGGCTCTCGAGACGGCCCGCCGCCGCGGTTCGTCTCCGGGTGCGGCGGGCCGTCTCCGTTCGCGCGAAAGCGCCGGGCAAGTATCCGTACTAAGCTGGTAGCTGAAACCTAAGCGACCGGAGGGGGCGACATTGAAAGCCATCAGACTGCACGAGCTTGGCGGGCCGGAGAACCTCGTCTACGAGGACGTGGCCGACCCCGAGCCGGGTACCGGGGAGGTCGTCGTCAGGGTCCGCGCGGCGGCGCTGAACCGGCGGGACGTCTTCGTGACGCGCGGGATGTACCCGGGGGCGAAGCAGGACGCGCTGCCCGTTACGCTCGGGTCGGACGGCTCCGGGGAGGTGGTGGCGCGGGGCGAGGGGGCCGGGGGGCCCGGCGAGGGGACGGAGGTCGTCATAAACCCGGCGCTGTACTGGGGGGACGACCCGGCAAAGCCCGGAGGGGAGTACCGAATCCTTGGGTTGCCCGACGAGGGGACGTTCGCGCAGTTCGTGAAGGTGCCGGGAGATCACGTCTTTCCCAGGCCTTCCCATCTCTCGCACGAGGAGGCCGCGGCGTTGCCGCTGGCGGCGCTGACGGCCTACCGGGCGCTCGTGACCCGCGGGCAGGTGCGGGAAGGGGAGACCGTCCTGATCCCCGGTGCCGGTGGCGGTGTGGCGACGTTCCTCGTCCAGATCGCGTCCGCGCTCGGGGCCAGGGTCTTCGTGACGAGCGGCAGCGATGAGAAGATCGAGAAAGCCAAGGAGTTGGGCGCCGAGGGCGGCATCAATTACAACGCCGACAATTGGTCCAAGGAGCTGAAGAGCCTGACCGGCGGCGTGGACCTCTCGGTAGACACCGTCGGCGGGGAGGTCTTCGACGTCCTGCTCTCCCTCGCCAAAACCGGCAGCCGCATCGTCTCCGTCGGGGCGACGGCCGGGCCGGCCGAGAAGCTGATCCTGCCCAAGATCTTCGTCAGGCCCGGCCACCTGACGATCCTCGGCACCGCGATGGGCACCCCGGAGGAGTTCGGCGCGATGCTCGACCTCTACGCCGAGCATGGATTGCGTCCGGTCATCAACGAGACGTTTCCGCTGCAAGAGGCGACGGCGGCGATGGGGCTCATGGAAGAGGGCTCGGGCGTCGGCAAGATCGTCCTCGACGTCCCGGCCTAGAGGCGCGGCCATGACGGACTACAGGATCGAGTTCGGCTGGGAAGGCGACGGCGGGCTAGGCGAGCGCCTGATCCGGGAGGTCCTGGACGGCGAGAAGACCGCCACCTGCGCCCCCCGCTCGGACTACACCGAAGAGGAGCTGGCCGAGGTCGTGGCGAGCCGGGGCCAGACGGTAGACGTTGTGGACGGGAACGACACCCCCCGCTGCCGCGTCCGGATGCTCGCCGTCTACGAGACCACCTTCGGCCTCCCGGCCCCCGGCGTCGTCCGCGGCGAGGGCTTCGGCGACGACGCCGAAGCCTTCAGGCGCGACCACCGCGAGGCCTGGGCCGAGGAGATGGAAGACGAGGGCAACCCGCTCTCCGACGACACGATACTCGTCGTCGAGGAGTTCGAGCTGGTAGAGGTGTTAGACGCGTAACCGCGCCGCGGGAGGTTAGCGTGGAGAACACAAGGGTCGTCTCGAACCCCAGGGCCGGTTTCGCGGACATCGACTCTATCCGCGACGGCCTCGCACTCTCCAACGTGGCGGCCACCGGGCACTCCTACTACGGCCCGCTCGCGATCTTCTTGAGGGACGAGCGGGACGCGATCCTGGGCGGCGCATGCGGGCACGTCTGGGGGGGATGGCTGGACCTCTCCCTGCTCTGGGTCGCCGAGCCGCTCCGCGGAAGGGGCTACGGCGGGAAGCTCCCGGAGGCGGCGGAAGACGAGGCCAGATCCCAGGGTTGCCGCGGCGTCTTCCTGAGCACCTTCAGCTTCCAGGCGCGCCCGTTCTCCGAGCGCTTCGGGTACGAGGTCATAGCCGACGTACCGGACTACCCTGTGGGCCGCACCTACCACGTCCTGAGAAAGGCCCTGCAAGGGGGTTGAGCATCACGGGCCCCCGGCCGCCGTTCGAGACGACCAGCCTGGAGCGCCGGCCGGACCTGGGGGATCAGGCCCGCCGGCTGGGCGGCGAGGGCTGGCCTCCCTTCTTGCTCCACGGCGACGTGACCCACTGGGAGAGGCTCTTCGACGAGTTCGCGGGGTACCAGATCCTTTTCCTAGATCCGTCGGACGACGTGATCTCGCTCGGGCACACGATCCCCTTCGTCTGGGACGGCACCCCGGACGACCTGCCGGACCGCGTGGCCGGCCTCATGGATCGCGCGGTAGAAGACCACCGCGCCGGTCGACATCCCAACACGCTCTCCGCGCTCGCCGCGATAGTTTCCCCCACCCACCGGCGACGGGGCCTGAGCGCCGAGATCCTGCGCGCCATGCGGTCGCTGGCCCGGGAGAACGGGCTCTCCTCCCTCATCGCCCCCGTCCGCCCCACCCTCAAGGCCGCGTACCCGCTGACGCCCTTCGAGCGGTACGTCAAATGGACGCGGGAGGACGGTTCGGCCTTCGACCCCTGGCTCCGCCTCCACCGCAAACTAGGGGCGGAACCCATGAAGTTGATGCCGGGATCCCTCACCGTCAGGGGCACCGTCCCCGAATGGGAGACGTGGACGAACCTCGCCTTCCCGGAGAGCGGCCGGTACGTCGTCCCCGGCGCGCTGCAACCCATCGTGATCGACCGCGAGCGCGACCTCGGGCGCTACGACGAACCCAACATCTGGATGCGCCACCCGGTCCCCTAGCGCGCCGGCACCCCGAACTCCTAGGCCTCGCCGTGGGCCAGGCAACAAGCGGTCCAGGTCCCCGTAAAGAAAACGGAACCGTCCCCGAACGCGGGTGCCTCGTTCCCCCGGGGCCTCACGAGCGTGCCGCGGACGCCCAACGGGTCCCCACCTGCCCGAATGGTCCTAGCGAGCGGCGCTAGTTGGATTGGGAGAAGGAGCGCAGGTCTTCCAGCACCTGCTCCTGCTCGGAGAACTCGGGACGGTTCAAGCCTTCGATCATCCGCATCAGGGTGTCGGGGGCGCCGTTGTTCTCCGCGGCAGATACGACGTCCGCCTTGCTCGCGGGGTACTCGACCCCCTGAAGGTACTGCTGCGCGTCGTCAGGGTTGATATCCACGGCATCCTCCTGGCCCGATCTGCGGAAACACTTCTATCCCCTTATGCCCCGTAGGGCGCGCCGCGTAACGCTCACGAGCTTCTCCCTACAGGCCCCACAACCTCCGGTAGGCGTCGAGGACGGCCGCCCGATGCGCCTCGGGTAGATCACCGAAAGGGATCTCGCGCCCCAGTCCCCCGTACCGCGGCCGCCCGGAACACAAGGAGCCTTCGCCGCCGGTCCCGTCTTCACCCATCGTAAGGTAAGGGTACTCGCCCGGTCTCTTCTGACCGAGCAGCCCCGTAAACACCGCCGTGTAACGCCCGGCGGACCCGCCGCCGGCATCGTACACTCAGACGTACCTGGGCCTGCCGCCAGGCAGCAACCGATCTTTCCTGCTCTTCAAACCCATGCCACGTCTTATCTACGCCTAACAGAGGAGCGCAGGTCCTACTCCCCGTCGGCCGGCTTGATAAAGAAGGCGGGATCCTCGGTCCCCCAAAGAGCCCAGTCCTCCTCGGCCTTCCTGCCGGCGTCTTTGGACCCCGTCCCGAGCCCGTCTTCCGGTACTCGCCCTAGCTCGCGCGGCTCTTCCCCGTCCCGGCCGTTCTCCCGAATCATTGCGCGTCCCTTCCCGGTGTGCAGAGGGGGCCGGGTTCACCGGCCCCCTCCTGATGCCTAGAGGTCGAAACCTACTTGACGAACTGCTCCTCCTCGGTGGAGCCGGTGAGGGCGGTGGTGGAGGCGGCGCCGCCGGCGACGACCTGGGCGACCTCGTCGAAGTAGCCGGCCCCGACCTCGCGCTGGTGCTTGGTGGCGGTGTAGCCGTACTTCTCGGCGTCGAACTCCCTCTGCTGCAGCTCGGAGTAGGCGGCCATCCCGCGGTCCTTGTAGTCGCGGGCGAGCTCGAACATGGAGAAGTTGAGCGCGTGGAAGCCGGCGAGCGTGATGAACTGGAACTTGTAGCCCATCTCCCCGAGCTGGCGCTGGAAGGTCGCGATCTCCTCGTCCGAGAGCTTGGCCTTCCAGTTGAACGAAGGCGAGCAGTTGTAGGCGAGCAGCTTGCCCGGGAACTCGGCGTGGATGGCCTCGGCGAAATGGCGGGCCTGGTCGAGGTCCGGCGTCGAGGTCTCGCACCACACCACGTCGGCATACGGCGCGTAGGCCAGGCCGCGGGCTATGGCCTGGTCGATGCCGGCGTTGACCCTGTAGAAGCCCTCCATCGTCCGCTCGCCGGTGAGGAACCTCCCGTCCGCCGGGTCGATGTCCGAGGTGACGAGGTTGGCCGCGTCGGCGTCGGTCCTCGCGACGATTATCGTCGGCACGCCCATGACGTCGGCGGCGAGCCTCGCGGAGATGAGGTTACGGACCGCCTGGCCGGTCGGGATCAGGACCTTCCCGCCCATGTGGCCGCACTTCTTCTCCGATGCGAGCTGGTCCTCGAAGTGGACGCCCGCAGCCCCGGCCTCGATCATGCCCTTCATCAGCTCGAAGACGTTGAGCGCGCCACCGAACCCGGCCTCGGCGTCGGCCACGATGGGCGCGAACCAGTTGATGCCGTTCCGGCCCTCGGCGTGATGGATCTGGTCCGCGCGCTGCAACGCCTGGTTGATCCTCTTGACCACGTGCGGCACGCTGTTGGCCGGGTACAGGCTCTGGTCGGGGTACATCTGCCCGGCGAGGTTCGCGTCAGCAGCCACCTGCCAACCGCTCAGGTAGATGGCCTTGAGCCCGGCCTTGACCTGCTGCACGGCCTGGTTGCCGGTCAGAGCCCCGAGCGCGTTGACGTAGTCCTCCGTGTGCATGAGCTCCCACAACCGCTCCGCACCCATCCGCGCCAGCGTGTGCTCGATGACGACCGAGCCCCGCAGCCGCGCCACGTCGTCGGCCGTGTACGGCCGCTCGACCCCGGCCCAGCGCTCGCCCTCCCACTCCTGCGCGATCTTCTGCGTCGCCCCGTTCTGTCCGTTCTCCACCTTGTGTCCTCCTATGCTCTCTGTCTCTGATCCCCGCATGATACAGCATGCACTTATGTGCGCATATATGTGCAGCGCGGGCGCGGTAGTCGCCCGCCGTCCGCGGGCCGGGGTACGTGCCCGACGCTCCTGGGTAGCAGGGGCGGGGGCGGGCGGAAGGTGGTGCCTTCCGCCCGGTGCCCGTTCATGTCGTCTCCCGTGATCTCCGGTCCCCTCTAGTCGAAGTACTCGTAGCCTGGCAGGGTCAGGAACTCGACGAAGTCGTCCTGGGTGGAGATGCGGTCGAAGAGCTCGGCGGCGGTGCCGAACTCGTCCTGCTCCCAGCGTTCGGGGCCGACGATGTCGTTCTTGATCTTCTCGAGCTCCTCGTCGAGGACCTCGCGGAAGAGCTCCACGGTCACCTCGGTGCCGTCTTCGAGGATGCCTTTGGGGTGGTGGATCCACTGCCACACCTGGGCGCGGCTGATCTCCGCCGTGGCCGCGTCCTCCATAAGGTTGAAGACGGGGACGGCGCCGCGCCCGGCGAGCCAGGCCGCGAGGTACTGCACGCCCACGGAGATGTTGCTACGGAAGCCGTCCATCGTGATGGGGCCCTCGGGCTTCTCCAGCAGGTCGGCCGCGCTCGGGTTCACGTCCGGGCGCCCTTTGTCGATCTGGTTGGGCTGGGGCATGTACTTATCGAAGGCCTGCTTGGCGAGCCCGACCATCCCGGGGTGGGCGACCCAGGTGCCGTCGTGGCCGTCCTGCGCCTCGCGCTCCTTGTCCTCCAGCACCTTGTTGTTGGCGAACTCCGTCCACTCCGGGTCGTCGCTGCGCGGGATCTGGGCGGCCATCCCCCCCATCGCGTGCGCGCCGCGCTGGTGGCAGGTCTTGATGGTGAGCAGGGAGTAGGCCCGCATGAACGGGACGGTCATGGTGATCAGGTTGCGGTCGGG
>JAUJMB010000025.1 GCA_030447045.1 Rubrobacteraceae bacterium
CAACAGCGTGAGGCCGACGAAGGCCCAGGAGACCGCCGTCAACCACCCGGGGATCATGCCCCCCATCTCGTCCATATTCACGCTACGAACACTC
The DNA here is from genome assembly GCA_030447045.1 of Rubrobacteraceae bacterium. Next base: position 95 of record JAUJMB010000025.1, read on the forward strand.
CCCTCTCAAAGTTTGGTTTCGATACGATCTACACGATACCTTCTACGGTCCAGCGCGATAAGATAGACCATCGGTGTGAAGAAGTCGTGAGAAATAGGTGAACAAGCCGTGACTTCTACCCACCGTATGTCTTAGGAGTTTGAGCTCCCGGAACTTCGCGCCGGGGTTCTCAGCGGTTTGGCCTCGATGGAAGCGGGTGGGTCAGGCGAGCGGCCAGAGTGGCGTTCGCTCTACGACGACCGGAGAGAGGTCCGCGGGGAACTCCGTTCCTGGCCGCCCCAGCACGCAGAACTCGGGCGTGGGGCCCAGCACCAGCTGTCGTCGCCAGAGGCTCGTTTGTGGTGCGTTCGTCCAGGGTTCGATCCGATCGTAGAACTCCCCGTAGGAGGTGCCGCGTTGCTTGGTCAGCCAGGTGGCGAGGTCCGACCCCACCGCGGCGGGCTCACCGCTCCCGAACCCGTACAGGCCCCCGGCGCCGCCCACGGCGGACGCCCCGGCGACCCTGTCGTGCGGGCCCTTGCGTTCCCCGGAGACGGCGAGCTCGTTCAGGGGGTCCAGCGCGGAGGAGCCGTCGAGCAGGTACCAGTCCTCGTAGCCGCGAAACCCGGGACCGACCCATGGAGCCCCTTCGATGCGGAAGGTCGCCGAGCCACGAAACCCTCTCAGGTCCACCCCCGCCAGCGCCTCGTGGAAGGAGATCAGGCCCCGCTCGTAGTCTCGGGGCTCCACACCCTCCGACGGCCAGTGCCAGAATACGTAGGCGAGCGCGCCCGTCTTGCCCTCCTTCGCTGGTCTATCTCTTCTGAAAGATGATGGCACAAGTCCGGCCGGACCGCACGCGCCTTGCTCGGAACTTCGGAGGGCCACGAAGGTATGCGAGAGCGGCTGGAAGGCTCGAAAAAGCACCCTCGTAGTCGTTGTTCAACGAACCCGTAGAAGCGGTGTAACATCCTGAAACCGTCCAGAAAGCCTCGAGAAGATGCCTGGAACCTCCGACGATTGGTCCTGAGACCGCAACAGCCGAAAGAAACGGCCCGTCTTGTTGGCCACGAAGCCCCGTTCGACCCGCCCGGGATTTTTCGGACGGTCTCTAACCGGCGCCTTACTACCCGCCGACGCCTTTCTAGAGAGAGCCCACGGCATCTTCCTGCTCTCGGTTAATGAAAAGGCAAGCTTCGGGCGGTCGGAGGCATGCGACGCCGTTCAGAGCCTCCCGGCGAGTTGCTCCAGGTCCTCCACCACGAGGTCGGCTTCGATGCCCCAGGGGTCGAAGACGGTGGCGGGGTCCCGCCTCACCCAGGCCGCCCGCAACCCCGCGGACTTCGCCCCGATCACGTCCCACCCGTTGCTGGAGACGAGCCACGTCTCCCCCACCGGCCGATCCAACCGCCGCGCGAGGTAGCGGTAGACCTCCGGGTCGGGCTTGAAGGTGCCCAGATCGTCCACGCTGACGACGGCCTCCAGGTTGTCGAGCACGCCGCCCCGCTCCAGCAGCACGCGCGACGTCCGCTCCACGCCGTTGGAGAAGGCGACCATGGTGTGCCCCTCGGACCGCAGCCGCTCGAGACCGGGCAACACGTCCGGGAAGGGCCGGAGGTTCTGGTACTCCTCTACGAGACCCTCACGCTGGTTGTCCGAAAGCTCCAGGCCGAACGAGAGGGCGGCGAAATCCAGGGCCTGCCGGGTGCAGACCCCGAAGTCCGCGTACTCGCGCATGAGGCCCCGCCGCCAGGTGTACTCGATCTGCTTTTCGCGCCAGAGGGCCGAGAAGCGCTCGGCCCCCTCCCCGACCATCTCCCTGAGGTGCTCGTCCATGTCCAGGGGGTCGACGAGCGTGCCGTAGATGTCGAAACCAAGCGCCTCGGGCATGCCTCCCCCTCAGGCCACGGCTTCCACGTGGCGCACCTCGGGCTGGCCGGCGAGGTAGGGTTCTATAGCCTCCCCGAAGCTCTCGAACTGGGGCCTCTGCGTGAGGTCCGTGTGCGCCTGGACGGAATCCCATTCCACGATGGGGGTGAAAGAGTCAGGGTCCTCGACGCCCCGGTGGAGGCTCGCGCCCCTGCTGCCCTCCGCTTCGTCGGGGATGTTCGCGACACCCCCGTACGCCTCGACAAACGCCTTCGCCTGGCCCTCCCGCGTCTGCAACACCGCGATCTCGCGTACCAAGTCTTCCTCCCGGTCCGTGCGGAGAAGGGGGACGGCGGACCGCCCCCCGAAAATATCCCTAGCTGTGTACCCGCTCGACCTTCGGTATGTCGAGCTCGGTGCCGGCGAGGTCGTTCGTGTAGTTGGAGAAGGTCGTAAGCGCAACGTGGGCGACCATCTCCAGGATCTCCTCGTCGCTGAAGCCGGCCTCGCGCGCCCCGTTAACTGCTTCGTCGGACGGGTGGCCCCTGGTCTCGACGACCTCGCGGACGAACCTCAGGCCGGCCGCGCGCCGGGCGTCATCGGACTCGAAGCCCTGCGCCTGCCGGATCTCCTCTTCGCTCAACCCTTCCTGGCCTGCCAGGCCAGTATGGGCGGCCAGTCAATAATCGCAGCCGTTGAAGTCCGAGACGGCGACGGCTATGGACTCCTGCATCTTGCGATCGAGGGTGCCGCCCTTGAGCGTGGCGTTCAGGTCCATGTAGCCCCCGAACGCCGTCGGCGAGACGGCGAACGTCTTGTAGAAGTTCAACATCTTGCCGGCGCCCTTGGCGCCCTGCTCCATCAGCGGACGCGATGCCTCTGGGGCGCTCTCCTGCTCGACGGGCTCTACGCGCGGCATGGGTCTCCTCTCGTTCGTGGCCGCTACTATCCGCCAACATACCCGAATTCCCGTATAGATAAAATCGCGGACCCTCCGAGGTGGCCCCTGCCCGGAACAAACCCAAACCACGCCCTAGAGCCTGTTTTGCATAGCTGAAGGCGCAAAGCCTGGAGTGAACCGCACGACCGCCGTCATCGTATCGTTTGCGTGTCTGTTTGTTTTGTAGGGAGTCGCGGGTTATGCCCGAAGGAGCTCGCATGAGAGTCCTATTCGAGGGGTTCGACCGGCTGGACACCGCCCCTAACCGCTGGCCCGTCGCCCACAGCGTAACGCTGCTGCGCGTGAGCCTGGGCCTCGTCTTCCCGGCCTTCGGGGCTCTCGGGTTCTTCCGGGGGCCTCGGCCCCATCGAAGGCCTGGCGACGAGCACGACGACCGCGCTCACCTTCGGGCTCGTCCCGCCGGGCGCGGGGCTGGCGATGGTCGCCGCGCTGGAGGAGGTCGCCGTCGGCCTGTGCTTCGCGACGGGGAGGTTCCTGCGGGCGGAGGCGTGGCCGATGGGGGCGCGGATGATCGGGGCGATGTCCCCGCTGGTGCTGTTCCCCGGGGGGCTGTTCGCCGGCCCCTCCCACGCCACGACCCTCGCGGCGCAGCACATCGTCAAGGACGCGGTGCTGGTGGCCGCGGCCGTGGTGGTGGCGTCCACCTGGGCGGGCGCTCGCATCGCGGCCCATCCCAGGAGCATAGGGAGCACCCTAGTGACGATGGCACCTCGCAAGGTCGTCGCTTCCCGTGGCGGCGCACCCGGCGTTCCCGTCCGCGCCCGCAGGGCCGGGGACTACAGCAGCTACGCGGAGGGGCGGGGCTGAGGGCTCCCGAGGTTATGCGCACGCCTAAAGATTTCGGGGTACGCAAGGTTCACGCGACGCTCGCCGGCCGCCGAAGAGGAGGAGACTAGATGCCGAACAGGGTAACAGAGAGCGCGGAGTTTACCCGCGAGGAGGTGATACAGGCCCAGAGGTGCCACAGCATGCACGCGGAGGGCCTGCGCTATCCCGTGACCCCTCTGGGGATGCACTACCTCCTGATCCACTACGACATACCCTACGTGGATCCCGAAGCCTACGAGCTCGAGGTCGGGGGCCTCGTCCGGGAGCCGCTGAGGCTGACCCTCGAGGACATCAGGGCCCGCCCGAAGGTGACCGAGGCGGTGATGATGGAGTGCGCCGGCACCGGCCGCTCGCACGCCTCGCCCCGCACCGTGTTCGTCCCCTGGTTCGACGGGGCCATAGGGTGCGCGGAGTGGGCCGGCACGCCGCTCGGGCCGATCCTGGAGGAGGCCGGACTGCTCGACGGGGCGGTCGAGGTCCTGTTCACCGGCCACGACCGGGGTATCGAGCAGGGCATAGAGCAGGTCTTCGAGCGCAGCCTCTCCCTCGATGAGGCCTCGCGCGAGGGGGTGATGCTCGCCTACGAGGTCAACGGCGTGCCCCTCTCGCCCCAGCACGGCGCGCCCCTGAGGCTCATAGTGCCCGACTGGTACGGGATGACCTCCGTGAAGTGGCTCCGGTCCATCACCGCGATAGCGGAGCCCTTCGACGGTTTCCACCAGGGGAACCAGTACCGCTACAAGCGCTCCGCCGACGAGAAGGGCGAGCCCGTCACCCGCCAGAGGCCCCGCGCCATGATGGCGCCGCCCGGCATCCCCTCCCAGCTCGGCCGGACGCGCTACGTGGAGGCAGGGCGGGTCCGGATAGAGGGCCGCGCGTGGTCGGGCTTCGGGGCGGTAGAACGGGTGGAGTTCAGCCCGGACGGCGGCAAGAGTTGGGAGGAGGCCGAGCTGGGAGGGCGGGTCGGGCGGTTCGGCTGGTTCGGATGGTCCCACGAGTGGGAGGCCGGCGCGCCCGGCGAGTACGAGCTCTCCTGCCGGGCCACCGACGCGGCCGGCAACGCCCAACCCCTCGACGCCGCAGAGGTCTGGAACCACGGCACCTACGGCGTCAACGCCGTCCAGCGCGTGCCCGTCGTCGTCAGGGAGAGGGGGGAACACCAGCGTCAAGGCTGACCAACGGCCTCTGGAACGTTCCGAGAAGGCCCCTCCCGGAAACGTTCTGCAACCGGCGACTGGCGGGCTCGTGGGCGCCCGGGAGGCCAAGATGAGGGGTCAAGTCCCCCCGAGGTACCGGAAGCCGCCACATCGCGTAACCGCTCTTATCCCTCCGACCTTGCCGACGCCGAATGGCTCCCGCCGGTGCCGCTGCTCGCGAGCCGCGTTGACGAACTACAGCGCGGTGGATCGCACAAGAGACCGAGACCGGCCGGCAAAACGGTCTCTAGGACGCCTTGGCGGTCGGGAGGTTGTCCGCTCCTCTCCGGCGGCGGCGAGCAGCGGAGATCACCAGGACGGCGAGTGCCAGGTAGGCGGCCAGCGAGACCGCAAGGCCGGTCTGCAGGGTCCACGACTCGTAGCGGAGCTCCACCGAGTGCTCCCCCGCGGGCACGGGGACCGCGCGCAGCGCGTGGTCGGCGGCGTAGAGGGGGGCCGGCTCGCCGTCGACGTAGGCCTTCCACGCCGGGTAGTACGCCTCGCTGAGCACGAGCAGCCCCCGCGCCCCGGTTGCGGTCTCGAGGCTGATACCGTCGGCCTCGTACTCCGTCACCGTGGCGCGGTCGGCGGAAGGATTCTCCGGTTGGTCGAGGTCCGGGGGCGGCCTTTCCAGCAGGGCTGTCTCTCTCGGATCCACCGCGCCGGAGCCCAGTTGTTCTAGCGTCTCCGACCGCGGGACCTGACGCGCCGAGTGGACGATCCAGGCCCGGGGGAGCGCGTCGCGGTTTTCGAGCACCTCCGCCCGCTCGTCGTTGTACACGGTGGGGTGGGCCTCTTTCAGCTCCCGCAGCAGGGTCTCGTCCGGGTTCACGGCCGCGGGCAGGACCATGTAGCGGACGTTGAGCAGGTCCAGCAAGGGGGAGTCCAGCCCCTCCGCGTAGACGTCGGCGTTGTGATACCCCTGCGAAGCTCCGTTGAGCGCCTTCATGTACTCGTAGTACCGGGCTGGTTGGACGGGATTGTAGCCCTGGATGCTGTGCAGCCCCGGCGGGGTCCCCAGGTTGCTGGCCAGGAGCGCGGGGGCGGTTCCCTTCTCCGTGTACCTGTTGTTGTAGTGGAAGCTCTGGTTGTCGCCGCGCAGGTACGGGTTGAAGCCGAAGTAGCGGGCCGGCTCGTCGTCCGTCTCCGACCGGAGAAATTCGGCCACCGCCGAAGGTTCGTAGTAACGGGAGAGGTCGATCTTTACGAGCTCTTTGCCCGGGCTGGCGGTCTCGCGCTCCACGACGGCCGCCCTTCCCGCCACGGACAGGTCGGCGAAGACCAGGAGCACCACCACGAACGCCGAGATCCGGCACCCCACCGGAGAGCGGGCACAGACGATCGCGCACGCGCCCGCCCCGGCGAGGGCCAGCAGCGAGACCACGGGTATCTCCAGGCCCAGGTCGGCCAGAGACGAACCCCCCGCCCCATCACCGGTCGTAAAGAGCGCGACGAGGCGAGACGACAGAAAAAGGACGGTCAGCGCGGGCAGGACCATCACGGCACCGAGGCCCAGGCCCCGCTTCCCCAGGCTGCTCAGCGTGGCGCCGGCCAGGAGGGCGAGCCCGAGGTAGAGGACCACCTTTATTCGCTCGGGACCGTGGGGATGCATCCACTCGAAGCCGGGCAACGTCTGGTACAGGATCCAGTGCAGCGGCGTGGGGCCCTGGCCGGCCAGGATAAGGACGCAGAGCGAGAGGACCGCGAAGAAAGGCACGGCGTTGCGCCCGCGGGCGACCAGGGGCGCCGCGAGGGCGAGGGCCAGGACGACCAGGCCCGGGTAGGCGAGGCCGGGTACCGCCAGGCTCGCCAAGTCCCCCAACGTCCATCCTCCCCAGGCCCCCCTGACGCCTTCGAGGCTGGCGTAACCATCTGCCAGGTTCGACAGCCTCTGGTACTCCAGGCGGGGCAGCAGCCCGGCGGCGGCCAGGCCGAACCCGAACAGTAGCACCCCGCCGCCGTGGATCAGGGCGCCGAAGACCCGCCCCCGAAGGCCCCGGATGTTCTCCGGCGGGAAGAGGAGTGTGCGGTAGGCCACGTACCCGCCGAGGGCGAGCAGGGCGTAGTAGGAGCCCTGCCCGGGCCACGCGGCGAGCATCTGGCTCAACGCCAGCCCGCCCACACCCAACCAGAGGCCGCGCTGCGGCCAGCGGGCGCTGCGGACCGCAAGCTCCACGCCCAGGAGCGCGAGCGGGAGCCAGGCCATCACGCTGGCATACGGGGAGCAGCACAGGTTGCGCCAGTACAAAAAGACGTTGAACTCGTAGGCCACCGCGGCCAGCAGGGCGCCCGCCAGGTTCATGCGGAGCGCCCGCGCGAGGGCGTACGTGAAGAGCCCGGCGAGCAGCAGGTGGACATACAGGTAGCCATTGGCCGCCGCCGCCACCGGCAGCAGCGTGAACAGGACCATCGCCGGCAGGTAGGTCCAGCCGGAGAGGGGGTCGCCCGCGAACGGGGCCCCGCTGAACTGGTGCGGGTTCCAGCCAGGGACGTCCCCGGCGCGCAGCCTCTCGCCCAGGTACGAGTACCAGGTGTAGTACTGGGTTACGGTGTCCTTGCCGACCACGGTCCCGCCGTCCACGAGGTCCCACACCGCGACCAGGGCCAAGGCCGCCAGCAAGAGCCCGACGGCGAGGTCCTTGTAACGCTCGACGACCGGAAGTAGCCGGGAGCGTGCAAGCTTGGCCGCGAAGTTCATCTACCTCTTCCTTTTGCGGACTACGCGCCCGTCTCACTAGCCCCGTCGATGCCAAATTACGCTCCGCGGGCGCGCTTGGATCAAGGCCCGCAAACCCTCGGCACCCGTCCCCTCTCCCCGAAGTCTCTCCGGGCCATCGTGACACCGGAAGGGTAGCAGCACGGGGCAACGGGCACGATAGCGCGTTTCCTCTGGTCGAGTCCCGCCGCCTAAAGTTAAGCCACTTGTAAGGACCTCGTAACCGTCGCGTAAGCGTAGCGGGTTAGCGTGTCCTGTACGCCGAGAGATCGACCGCGGAGGGCGCACCGCTGCCGGGAGCATCCTGGTCGGGGCCGAGTTGCGCAGACGGGCTAAGGCGGGGCCGGTCGATGGCAGGATATAATCCTGCGGAGAGGGGAGAAGTGGGTTCAGCGGTGGCAAAGGTCCTGATCGTCGACGACGAGCCGAACATCCGGGAGGTGGTCGGCCTCTACCTGCGCCGCGACGGCCACGCCGTCGTCTCGGCCGCCGACGGCGAGGAGGCCCTGGAGCTTTTCCACATTAGCGACCCCGACCTCGTCGTGCTGGACCTGATGCTCCCGAAGGTCAGCGGGCTGGAGGTGTGCCGCCGGATGCAGGCCGAGCGGAGGGTACCCCTGATCATGCTCACGGCCCGGGGCGCGGAAGAGGAGCGCATAGTCGGCCTCGGCCTCGGCGCCGACGACTACGTGGTCAAGCCCTTCAGCCCGCGCGAGCTCGCCGCGAGGGTGGCGGCGGTCCTGCGCCGCGCGGGGGAGGCCCCGCCCGGGGACGCCGGCGAGAGGGTCCTGGCCTTCGACGGGCTGCGGATCGACCCCAACACGCGCGAGGTCCTGGTTGGCGGCGAGCCGGCGAACCTCACGGCGCGGGAGTTCGACCTTCTCTACCACCTGGCCGCAAGCCCCGGCCGGGTCTACACCCGCGACCACCTCATGGAGGTGGTATGGGGCTACGCGTTCTCGGCGGACACCAGCACCGTCACCGTGCACATGCGCCGGCTGCGCGAGAAGGTGGAGCCGGACCCGGCCCACCCACGCTACCTGCAGACCGTGTGGGGCGTCGGGTACAAGTTCGCCGGATGAGGGGGACGCTCCGGACGGCCGGCGTGGCGCTACTGTTCCTCGCCGTCTCTTTAGCGGCGGCGCTCCTCGCCGCGGTGACCCTCGGCCTGCCGGAGGCGGACCTGCCGCTCGTGGCCGCGTTGCTCGCCGGGGCGGGCGGCGGGGGCGGGCTGCTCGCCCTGCTTCTCATACGGCCCGCCGTGCTCGGGCGCCTCGGCGGGGTGCGGGCGCAGCTCGTGGGGGCCGGGCTCGTCGGCACCCTGCTCCTCCTGGGGATGATGCTCGCCGGGGCGCGGGCCATGTTCCTCTCCGGCCACGACCTCTCGCTCCTGCTGACGATGCTCGTCTTCGCGGCGGTCCTCTCCGTCGGCTTCAACCTGCTCTGCGCGAGGCCGCTGGCGGACCGCATCGGGCGGGTGCGGGCAGGGACGGCCAGGGTCGCCGCCGGGGATCTGGAGTCCGAGGTGCCCGTGGAGGGCCACGACGAGGTAGCGGGCCTGGCCGAGGACTTCAACCGCATGGCCCGGGCGCTCGCGGCGGCGGCCGGACGCGAGCGGGAGATGGAGAAGGCGCGGCGCGACCTCATCGCCGCCGTCTCCCACGACCTGCGCACGCCGCTCGCCTCGACGAGGGCCCTGATCGAAGCCGTCGCCGACGGCGTCGCCGAGGACACCGAGGCCGAGGCCCGCTACCTCTCCTCCGCCAAGCGCGAGCTCGCCCACCTCAGCCGTCTCGTGGACGACCTCTTCGAGCTCGCCAGGATAGACGCGGGGGTCCTGCAGCTCACCATGGAAGCGGCCTCCCTACACGACCTTATCTCCGACACCATCTCGAGCTTCAAGCCGCAGGCCGACAACCGGGGCATCCGCCTCGTCGGCGAGGTCTCGGGCGACGTGGACCCGGTCCTCGCAAACCCGCCCCGGCTCCAGCGCGTGCTCCACAACCTCGTCTCGAACGCCCTGCGCCACACCCCGGCCGACGGCACCGTGGCCCTGCGCGCCGCCGCGCAGGGGGGTGAGGTTCGGGTCGAGGTCTCCGACACCGGCGAGGGCATCGCCCCGGAAGACTTGCCCCGCATCTTTGAACGCTCCTTCCGCGCCGAGAAGTCCCGCAGCCGCGGGACGGACGACCCCGGCGCCGGCCTCGGCCTGGCGATAGCCAGGGGCCTCGTCGAGGCGCACGGCGGCACCATGGACGTCGAGAGCGAGCCGGACCGGGGCTCGCGCTTCCGCTTCACGCTCCGCCGCGCCTAGCGGTTCGAGAATCAATCGCCCGAACCACGTTGTCGGCTATCAGCTCCTGTCGAGGCAGGAGGACCCGCAGCGAGGAGTGTGGGCCCGGGGGTGAGCTTCGGGGGGACCGGAGCGTCTTCGGGAGAGACCTTACGGGTTCCTTACGGCTGAGACGTCTGGGCTGGGGATCCGTTGTTGGCCGTCGGGACTCGTGTGAAAATCGTGGCGGCGGGCTATCTCTGGAGTTGTCGGTCGGATGAACGGGCGGTTCAAGACCTTGGTGGAGGGCTAGGATGGCGGAGCCGACGCTCGTCGTCGCCGCCCTCGCCGGGCTCGCGTCTTTCCTGTCGCCGTGCATGTTGCCCGTCATCCCGGCCTTTCTCGCCCAGATGGCGGGCACGTCGCTCGACGTCTCCGACTTGAGGCGGCGGGACGTCCTCTTTGGCACGGTGCTTTTCGTGGCCGGGTTTTCGACCGTTTTTGCCGGGCTCGGGGTGACGCTTGGGGCGGTGCTTCAGGGGGTGGCAACGGAGGCCATCGCGTGGCTCTCGCGGGCGGCGGGGACGGTCGTGATCCTGCTGGGGCTGCACCTGACGGGGTTGCTGCGCCTCCCGCTGCTGGACCGCCAGGGCTCCCCGCGGTCCCGTTCGGGGCACCTAGCACCCCTGCTGTTCGGGGCGTCCTTCGCCGTGGCGTGGACGCCGTGCGTCGGGCCTATCCTGGGCAGCACGCTCGCCCTCGCGACCACGCAACCGGCCGCGGCGTTCCCGCTGCTGCTCGCGTACGCCGGCGGGCTCGGGGCGCCCTTCCTGCTCGTCGGCCTCTTCCCGTCGCGGGCCCTGTCGTTCCTGAAGGGGCACCGCAGGGCCGCGGCGCGCCTGCACGTGGCGTTCGGGGTGGTCCTGATCGGGCTCGGCGTCCTCGTCTTCACCAACAAGCTGAGCCTGCTCGCCAACTTCCAGCTACTCAACGAGGTGCTCCTGTGAGGTCCGTGGTCCCCCGTCCCGTCCTGCTCGTCCTCGCCCTGGTCGCGGTGGCCTGCGCCATCGCCTTTATCGAACTGCGTCTCGACGCAAGAGGCCCCGTCTCGGCCGAAGCCAGCCAGAACCCACCTCCCGCGGAGGAGCAGGCGAGACCAGAGGCCCCGACCGTCGAAGGGACGCCCGATGCCGCCGCGGGCGAACGGAGAGAGGTGACCGCGCCCCCATCTCCCGCCCGCAAGCGGGAGCAAGGCCCCGAAGACCGCGCCGCCGAAGGGAAGGCAGCCCCGGCCGTCTCCGACGCGGAGCGGATCGCCGGGAAAGAAGCGGAGCACCGGCGGGCGGAGGAGATCTCCAACCCCTCCGGCTTCGTGAACGCGGAGGATTTCTCGGTGCGGGAGGCCGCCGGGGAGAAGGTCGTCCTGCTGGAGTTCTGGACCTACACCTGCTTTAACTGCCAGAACGTCCAGCCCCACGTAAACGCCTGGCACGACGCGTACGCCGAAGACGGGTTGCAGGTCGTCGGCGTCCACACGCCGGAGTTCGGGTTCGAGCGGGAGTACGCCAACGTGGAGGCCGCCGTGCGGGAGGCCGGGATCGAGTACCCCGTCGTCTTGGACAACGCATACGCCACGTGGGACGCCTACGACAACCGCTACTGGCCCGCCATCTACCTGATCGACGCCGACGGCTTCGTCCGCTACAAGCACTTCGGCGAGGGCGCCTACGAGGAGACGGAGGCGAAGATCCAAGAGCTCCTGGCGGAGCGGGACCGCATCTCGGGCTGACCCGCCCTCGAACCCGGTCCGAAAGGGAACCGGCTCGGCGGGATCCGGCGCCCCGACGCCTCCCCTCCGGGAGCGGGTCGGGGCGCCGGGTAAGCGGCCCCTACGACGGACGGCGGGAGAGGTGGCGGCCGGGAGCGTGGGGCGCGTCTGCGTCCTCGCGCGGGTTCCAGAGGTTGCGCAGGTGGTAGCTCAGGAGCAGGAACAGCCCGCCGAAGCCGAGGAAGAGGAGGACGCGCCAGAGCGGGTCGAGCGCGGCGAGGTCCCACAGGAAGAGCTTGGCGACCACGAGGAAGAGCGTCGCGACCCCGCCCCTGATGAGGTACGTGTGGTCCCGGCGCAGCCCGGCGACGAACATCGCGGCACCCGTGAGCCCCCAGGCGACGGTGACGTAGGCGTCGGGGGAGCCCGGCAGCGGCCCGAGCTCGCGCCAGAACCACGCGAGCAGGGCCGCGTGGGCCGCGATGCGGTAGACGAGAGCGGTCTTACGGCCCGCGACGGTCCACGAGCACGCCAGGATCAGGGCGACGACGGCGAGGTCCGCGATGCCCCAGAGGCCCCAGCGGCCGACGATGCTCCACCCGAAGCCATCCGGAAGGGCCATCCCCACCGCGAGCCTGCCGGCGAGCCACAGCCCGACGAAGACGGAGAGGGCGTGCGCCCCGCCCACCGTCCCCCACTCCGGGCGCCGCCGCGAGAGCAAATGAAGCCCGGCGGCGTAGAGCGCCAGCGCCACGAGGGCGTAGACCCCGTCGGTCAGGGGGACGAGCTCGCGCAACAGCAGGCCCGCTGCCGCCGCGTGCGCGAAGACCCGGTACACGCGCCGGACCTCGGGCGCCGCGAGCGCCGTGGAGCCCGCGAACGCGAGGGCCAAGATCGCGAGGCCAACGAGCGCGTCCACGTTGAGGAACGGCATCATGGCGGCAGGATCGAAGATATTCTGCAACGTCCCGTCCAAGAGCAGGGGGAATACCCAGGCCGCGACCACGGTGAAGAGAGCGTGGCCAATAAGGGAGACGGCCCTGTCCGAGAGCCTCCTGGCGACGAAATGCAACGCAGCGGCCTCGACGGCCAGCACGAGCAGCAGCGCCTCCCCTTCCAGCAGGAAGGCCAGCGAGAACGTCGCGAACAGCAGCGCGACGATGGCCTGTGCGTGGGAGACGCGCTCCCCGCGCCCGACCCGCCGGAACCCGATCCAGGCGAGGGCGTGGGAGACCGAGATCCCGAGCGCCACCAGCCCGAGGGTGGTCCTACCAGGACTCCACAACAGATGCGTCATCCACAGCGAGATCAGGGGCGAGGCGAACGAGAGCAGACGCGCCAGTGTTCCGTCCACAAAGAAGCGCTCCTTGTCGCCCGCGAGCAACCGCATCGCGGTCCCGACCTCCGGGACCCGCCAACGCCGCGGGCTCACGTGACGGAGCGCCTCCCGCGCGGAGGGCACGAGCCACAGCAGGACCCACCCGAAGAGTACCCCGGCCTGCAGCGCCACCCCGTCGGCGACCGGCAGCGGGCCGACCGGGTCGACGCCCGCGTGTCCGGTGAACAGGACGGCCCAGTACCCGCCGAACGCGACCAGCAGGAGCGAACGCCAGCCTTTGAGCAGGTACATCCCCATCGCCCCCGCGAGGACGAGCCCGGCGTACAGCACGAGCCCGCCGAGGGCGCCGTCCCCGTCGTAGAGCAAGAAAGGCGTGGCAAGGCCGCCGGAGACCCCGATGACGGCCAGCGCCGCCCCCTCCTGGTGCAGCGCCAGGGCGAAGGCGAGCAGGGTGACGGCCGCCATGAACGCGAACGCCACGGGATACGAGAACACGCCAAGCATGTTGAACGCGGCGAACCCGGTGATGTAGTACGTCCCTATCCCACCCCCAAGCACCACCTGCGCGAAGGCCCGCCTGCCCGCGTAGACGCGCAACCCGACCCATACGAGCGCGGTCCCGAGAAGGATCCCGAGCCCCACCCGCACCGCCGGCGTCAGGAGTACCTGAAGCCACCCCCTGTCCCACGAGAACTTGAACAGGAACACCACGCCCATGAGGAAGAGCGCGATGCCCACCTTGTTCATCCACCACTCCCACCGCCGCAGGTTCGCCAGCTCGAAGGGCGACTCCAGCCCCCGCCACCTCTCACCCAGGGGCCGATTCCTCTCCCGGCCTTCCGGCGCGTCCGGTCCCATAACGGCCCCCGCCCCCCCTCGAGAGCCGCCGACGCTCGCAGTCCCACGGCCCACCCCGGCCCGTTCCGGGACCGCCACGTCCCGGGGAGGCGCCAGGCTCAGCCGCAAGCGCTCTAACTCCCGTTCGTGCCCCTCGAAGTCGGCCTCCAGGCGTCGTACGCGTTCTTCCAGGTTCTGCCCGCCCTCGCGCATTATCTTCCGTCCTCCCTTCGGGGCTTGCCCTTCGCCGCGACGGCCTCCCGCTCCGCGCCGCGGAGCGCCTCTTCCAACAGACCCGGCAACCCCCGCAGCTCCTCGATGGCGGCGCCAGGGTCCCTCTCCACGGATGCCGAAGCGGCGGCGAACCGGCGCCAGAACTCCCGCGCCGGTGTAGGATCTTCTCCGCAAGAGATCCCACCCCCCCCGCGCTCCTTTTCGGCGAGCCGTATCGCGCCGGGCGACAGGGACGAGATCCCGGCCTCAGCTACCCGCCGCAAATGCGCGTGCTCCACGGTATCCGCAGACTCCTCCGCGTCCGCCCACCCATCACGGCGTACAAAGGCCCAGAGCACAAAGACCACGAGCAAAAACCCCGCCACCAGAGAGACCATCACCCCGACGCCCTCCATTCCAACCGAAAACTTACGCTGTATATATACGTTGTAAGTTAACAGAGCCTGGCCTGGCGCGCTAGGGTCGTCCGCCCGTTCTTAACAAGGTTTAATTCGGTGGAGCATCGCGGCTCTGGGGGAGACCGGGGAACTCCCGGATCGCCACGTCCTCGACCACGAGCTGAACCGATCGGAGGGTTATCGGGCGGGGTCGGGGGGTTCTGATGAGTCGTCGGCTCGCGGGGACTGCCGGGGCACAGGGACGTGACCGGCGGTAGCCCTGCCCCCGGCGCCGAAACCTAGCCGACCGGGTAGGCGACGTGGGCTGGGGCATTTGCGAAGATACGCCCGTTGGTGTTCGCAGGAGAGGCGACACCCTCTCCCAGCTCACGCAGATGTACGGTGGCGCCGCGAAGAAGGCGGGA
>JAUJMB010000139.1 GCA_030447045.1 Rubrobacteraceae bacterium
GGCGGTCCCAACGGGGAGGCTCTTCATCGAGACCGAGAGCAGGTAGAAGCTCAGGCCGCCTGAGGCGAACATCAGCCGGGTGGGCCAGGTGCGCGAGAAGCCTTCCGAGAACTTCAGCCCCATCGCGAAGCCGATCTCGAAGATGCCGGCGACGATCAGGTAGAGCCAGGCCATAGGACCTCTCCTTCCGTTGGGGGCGACGCCGTAGAGCTTAACCCACGCCGGGGGTTCACCCGCGGGAAAATACGACGTTTGCGTGATGCGCGTCAGCCCCGCTCGACTTACCCTGCCCGCTGGCGTGGCCGGGATGACCGTACCCCGCCTCGACCCTGGCGATTACCTTTACGGAGGGAAGATGAGAAGAGCGGTGTTCCTGATGCTTGCGGTAACGGTGACGCTCCTGGCCGCCGGCGGCGCTTCCGTGGCGCAGACGGTACCCCGGGGGGCGCCCGACGCCGGCTGCCCGGGACCCAGAGACTTCCAGGCCTCTCTCGAAGATGGCCGCGCGGCGGCCCAGACCTTTACCGCCACGCGCAGCGGCAGGCTGACGGCCGCCGAGGTGCTCGTCAACGAGCAGACCAACATCGGTGGTTCCGGCGACCTCGTGCTGAAGATAGCCAGGGTCGACGCCGCGGGTGCCCCCACCAACGACGTGCTCGCCACCGCCACCATCCCCGGCGCCGCACTGGACGACAGCATCGCGATGAGGGCGGCGCACTTCGAGTTCGGCACCGCGGCGAGGGTGGTCGCCGGGGAGCAGTACGCCCTCATCGCCCGCAAGAGCAACGGCACGCACTTCAACTGGTTCGGCAGGAACCACACGACCTGCCCCGGCGACATGTTTTTCCGGAACCCAGGGGAGCGGGCGTGGGAGAAGGAGACCTCCCTGGACTTCGTCTACAACGTCTACGTCGCCCCCGGCAACGACGACTTCGCCACGGCCAGGAAGATCAGGGGCGCCAGAGCCTCGGTCGGCGGCACGACGCTGGGGGCGGGCCGGCAGTCCGGCGAGCCGGACCACTACACGCCGGTTCCCGGCGACGTCGATTGGACCGGCGAACACTCCGTGTGGTACCGCTGGACGGCGCCCGCCTCAGGACGCGCCACGGTGGACACCTGCGAGGCCGACATAGACAGTATCCTCGCCGTCTACACCGGCAAAGACCTGCGCTCCCTGAACAGGGTGGCCGACAACAACAACGCCTGCGACTCCGGCTTCGGCAGCGAGGTCGCCTTCCGCGCCAGGGAAGGGGTCACCTACCGGATCGCGGTGGCAGACGCTGGCGGGGCCGCGCAGGGCGGGTTCAAGCTCGACGTCGAGGGGGCGCGCCGGTAAGGACGACGGCTACGAAGGAAGGCTACTTGCCGCCCTCCAGGTACCGCTCGAAGTCCTCGAGGGGCATGCAGTTAATGACCCTGTCCTTCTCGACCCAGGCGCGCCTCGCCTGGGAGACGCCGTAGTTTATGAGGGAGAGGGCGCTCTCGTCGTGGGCGTCGGTGTCTATGGAGATTTTGACCCCCGCCTCCATCGCCTCGCGGACGTAGGGGACGGCGAGGTCGAGGCGGTCGGGGTAGGAGTTGAGCTCGAGGACGGTGTTCGTGGCGGCTGCCTCCCGGATCAGGCGCGAGACGTCCACCTCGTAGGGGTCGCGACGCTCCAGGATGCGGCCCGTCGGGTGCCCGATGACCCTGACGTGGGGGTTGTTCATCGCGCGCACGATGCGCCCGGTCATCGCCTCCTCGCCGATCCCGAACGAGGTGTGGACCGACGCGACGACGAAGTCGAGCTCGGCGAGGAGGGCGTCCTCGTAGTCCAGGGCGCCGTCCTTGAGGATGTCCACCTCCGAACCGCACAGAAGCCGGATCTCCCCGTACTTCTCGTCCGCCTCCCTCACGGCCGCGAGCTTCTGCTTGAGCTTCTCGGGGGAGAGCCCGTTGGCCACCCTGAGGCTCTGGGAGTGGTCGCAGAAGACGAGGTACTCGTAGCCCAAAGCGATGGCGGCCTCGGCCATGCTCTCTATCGTCCCCTTGCCGTCCGAGTAGTTGGTGTGGACGTGAAGGTCGCCCCTGACGTCCCCGGTCTCGATGAGGTCGGGGAGCTCCCCCTTCTCGGCGGCCTCGATCTCGCCGGTGTCCTCCCTGAGCTCCGGCGGTATATACGGCAGGTCGAGCCGCGCGTACAGCTCCTCCTCGGTGGCGACGGGCTCGTAGTCACCGGTCCCGGCCTTTGCGAGGCCGTACTCGGAGATGTTGATGCCCCTCTTCACCGCCCGCTCGCGCAGCACGATGTTGTGCGCCTGGCCGCCGGTGAAGTGGTGGAGCAGGGAGCCGTAGGCCTCCGGCGCCACGATGCGAAGGTCGATCTCGACCCCGCCCGTGACGATAAAGACCTTTTTCGGGCCGTGGGCCAGGACCTCTTCCGCGAACGGTGCCTCGGCGAAGTCGTCGGCGAGGGACTGGGGGTCGGGGCTGGCGGCGACGATGTCGAGGTCGCCGATGGTCTCCTTCATGCGGCGCAGGGAGCCGGCCAGGTCGGCCCGCTCGGTGGCCGGGTGCGAGCGGACGAAGTGGAGGATGCGCCCCCCGAGGGCGCTCGCCTCGTCCAGCAGCATCCGGCGCTCGTGGGCGTCGTACCGGCGGGCGGCCTCGAGGATGCGGCCCTCGCTCTTCTTGCCGAAGCCCTTCAGCGAGGCGAGGCGCCCCTCCTCCAGGCCCGCGACCTCCTCGACGCTCGTCACGCCGAGCTCGCGCCAGAGGCGCCCGGCCGTGCGCGGGCCGACGCCGGGCAACCTCGTGACCTCCACGAGGCCCGTGGGCACCTCTTCGGAGAGCTCGGCCAGTACCTGAGGGGTCCGGTCCTCGGCGAGGTCCCGGATCACCGCCGCCGTCGCAGCACCCACGTGCGGGAGCGTCTCTAGGTCCTCGACCTCGCGCACGGAACGGCCCAAAGAGCCCACGGACTCCGCCGCCCGCTGGTAGGCGAGGACCCTGTAGTACGACTCGTCCTTTATCTCCATGAGCGCCACTATGGTCTCGAGCGCCCGTACCACCTCGTTGTTCTGCAACCCGCGGACCCTCCTCGTAAGCCGTATAGCGGGAATTATACGTGGGGGAAGCGTACGGGCCGCGGGGCAAAACCGTCACCCTCCCACGACTCCCGATGCGGGATAGGCCGTGCGGCGAGCCACGCCGGGACGTGGCCCACCTCCCGCGGACGTCCCCAGAGGTGGCCGAGAGGGAGCAAGTGGGGTATCGAGAGATTGGGCGGTCGGCGAGGTTCCGTCGGGTGGGTAATAGAATCCCTCTTGTGTTGGCGACGTGGACGACGGCTCTGGCGTGGAAATCGGGCCGGCGAGATGATAGCTTTCACGGGTGCTCGAAGCGATACTCGCGCCGCTCATCCACTTCGTTACGGAGACCATCGGGGGCTACGGCCTGCCGGCGGTCTTCGTGCTGATGCTGCTCGAGAGCATGGGCATCCTGATCCCATCGGAGGCAATCTCCCCGTTCGCCGGCTACCTCGTCTCCGAGGGCCGCATGACGCTCCTGGCCGCGGTGACGGCCGGCGTCCTCGGGAACCTGGTCGGGTCCTGGATCGCCTACTTCATCGGTCTCTGGGGCGGGCGGGAGCTGTGGTTCCGCTACGGGAAGTACGTGGGCGTCAGGGCGCACCACCTCGGCGTCGCGGAGAAGTGGTTCGACAAGTACGGCGAGTTCACGGTCTTTATCTCCCGCTGCCTGCCCGTCGTGCGCACGTTCATCTCTTTCCCGGCGGGCACGGCCAGGATGAACTTCGCCAAGTTCAGCTTCTACACCCTGCTCGGGTGCATCCCCTGGGTCTTCGCGCTCACGTACTTCGGGTACGTGCTTGGGGAGAACTGGGAGACGATAGGGGACTTTCTCCACTACCTCGACTACGCCGTCGCCGTCGCGTTCTTCGTGGGTGTCGTCTACCTGTTATGGCGCTGGCGCTCCGCGCGGGTCTCCAAAACTTGAGAGGACCTTCGGTTCTGTAGGTCTTGGGAGGGGCTTCGGGGAGGGGCGGCGTGGAAGGTCCCGAAACGGGCTCGATGGGCCGGGTGGCGTTCGCCAGCTTTATCGGGACGGCCATCGAGTTCTACGACTTCTCGCTGCTGCTGATGGGGCTGGCGACGTTCCTGATCGGCTGCCTCCCCGGCTACACCTCCATCGGAATCGCGGCCCCGTCCTCGTCACGATAGCCTTCTCGGTCGGGATGCTCGCGTTCGGGGTGCTCTACGGGCCGATGGGCGCTTACCTGCCGGAGCTCTTCGGGACGGGGCCGCGCTACACGGGGGCCTCCGTCGGCTACAACCTCGGCGGCGTGCTCGGCAGGGCGTTCGCCCCGATACTCGCCTCCTCCCTGCTGATAGTGGCCGGCGGGTCGTGGGCGATCTCGCTCTACATCGCGCCCATGGCC
>JAUJMB010000140.1 GCA_030447045.1 Rubrobacteraceae bacterium
GTGCCCTGCTCGGCGTGCGAGATCGTCACGGCGGCCCGGCTCTGGCGGCCGGTCGCGGCGACGACCCTGAAGGAGTCGAGGACGTACTTGCCCTCGAAGGAGCCGACCTCGTCGGCGGCTATGGCCTCAAGGTCCGCGGCGGTGACGGTCTTCTTGTGGTCGGCTATCTCCTTGAAGCGGACAAAGGCGCGCTTGAGGACCTCGCCCTCGACAAAGTAGCCGAGCTCCTCAAGGGCGTCCTTGAGGGCGTGGCGGCCGGAGTGCTTGCCGAGAAAGATGTTCGTGCCCTCGAGGCCGATGTCCTCTTTCGTCATGATCTCGAACGTCCTGCGGTCCTTGAGCACGCCGTCCTGGTGGATGCCGGACTCGTGCAAGAAGGCGTTCCTGCCAACGACGGCCTTGTTCGGCGGCACCTCGTAGCCGGTCATGTTCGAGACGAGGCGCGAGGTGTTGGCGAGCTGCTTCGTCTCGACGCCGACCTCCACGCCGTAGAAGTCCCCGCGCGTGGCCAGCGCCATAACGACCTCCTCGAGGCTTGCGTTGCCGGCCCGCTCCCCGATGCCGTTCACCGCGACCTCGACCTGCCCCGCGCCGACCTCGACGCCGGCCAGCGAGTTCGCCACGGCCATCCCGAGGTCGTCGTGGCAGTGGACCGAGAGCGTCCGCTCCTTGAGCTTCGGCACCCTCTCCTGCAGCTCCTTCAAGAAGGCGGCGAACTCGACCGGCGTCGTGTAGCCGACGGTGTCCGCGATGTTGACGACGTCCGCCCCGGCCTCGACCGCGACGGCGACGACTTCCGAGAGAAAACCTATGTCAGTACGGGTGGCGTCCATCGGGGAGAACTCGACGTTCGGGCAGAGGCCCTTGGCGAATTGGACGGCCTCGCCGGCCCGCTTGAGGATGTCCTCGCGGTTCGAGCGCATCTGGTGCTCGATGTGGAGGTCGCTCGTCCCGACGAAGGTGTGGATGCGGGGCCTGTCGGACCACTGGACCGCCTCCCAGGCCCTACGGATGTCCGCCTCGTGGAGGCGGGCGAGGCCGGCGATGCGCGGCCCCTTCACCTCGGCGGCGATGCGGGATACCGACTCGAAGTCGCCCTCGCTGGTGATGGGGAAGCCCGCCTCTATGACGTCGACCTCCAGGCGGGCGAGCTGGCGGGCTATCTCCACCTTCTCCTCGACAGAGAGGGAGATGCCGGGCGACTGCTCGCCGTCGCGAAGGGTCGTGTCGAAGATCTCTACTCGACGCATAAGTCTCTGTTCCTCCTACAAAACTGCGTTGAAATGCTCTGGCGCTGGGGGATTGGTGGCCGGGGGCAGCCGGTTAGAGACCGGGGCTAGTAATTCGCCCGGCGGCCACCCCGGTTAGTCGTAGGATGGCGAGAGAGAGACGCAAGATGTTAGAAGCTCTCCTTCATGTGGGGCGGCAGTATCGCAGGATGGGGTCCGACCCGCAACCCGTCCCGGGGTACGCGGGCGGCGCGGGGGGACGACGAACGCGGCGATCCGATCGCCGTGCGGGCGGCTCTGCGCCCGTCCGTCGCCCGCCGTCCCCCCGCAAGCCGGGCCATCGCTACCCCGCGGCCCGCTCCGCCACCTCGACGGCGACGGTCCAATCCGCGTACTCGTCCCAGTCGCCGCGGGCGGCCTTGAAGTACAGCTCCTGCAGGCGCTCGGCGACGGGGCCGATGCTGCCCGTCCCTATGGGGCGGTCGTCGACCTCCGTGACCGGCGCTATCTGGAAGCCCGTGCCCGAGAGGAAGACCTCGTCGGCGGCGTAGAGCTCCGTCCGGCCCACATCGCGCTCGACGACCGGGATCCCGAGCTCCTTCTCCGCGAGCTCCATGACCGCCTCGCGCGTTATGCCCTCCAGGATGTCGGCCGTGACGGGCGGCGTGATGAGCTGCCCCTTGCGGACGAGAAATATGTTCGCAGCACTCGCCTCGGAGACCTGCCCGTCCTGGGTGAGGAAGATGGCGTCGTCGTACCCGGCCCTCTGCGCCCCGTCCACGGCGAGCGCCGTGTTGACGTAGGAGCCGGTGCACTTGGCGCGCGCGGGGATCGCGTTGTCCGGGGTGCGGCGCCAGGAGGAGACGCAGACCTTCA
Organism: Rubrobacteraceae bacterium; assembly: GCA_030447045.1. Next base: position 2,106 of record JAUJMB010000140.1, read on the forward strand.
GCCCCGTCAGCTCCACGTAGTTGCCCATCGGGACCGTGAAGATGGAGAGCTCCGAGCGGCCCTTGAGGTTGACCCCGACCGACTCGGTGGCCTTGTACGCGAGCGGCCGGATGTAGGTGTCCTCGCGCGGGGCGTTGCGCCGGAGTATCTCGAGCGTGATGTCGCAGAGCTCGTCGACCGTGTGCGGCAGGTCGAGCCTCAGGAGCCGGCAGCTCTTCTCGAACCGCTCGTAGTGCTCGCGCAGTTTCAAGACCTGCAAGGTCCCGCGCTCCTCGCTCCAGTACGCCCTGATGCCCTCGAAGACGCCGGTCCCGTAGTTGAGGGCGTGGGTGGCGGGGGAGAGGCGCACGTCGCCCAGCTTCTGCAGCTCCCCGCCGTGGTAGCACCACTCCGCGTCGTTCGCGGCGAAAGCCTTGCTCGCCATCAGTTCGTACCTCCCGCCCGGCTCGCGGCCGGCTCCTCCGCGCCCTCGGCGGCGAGCGCCCTGAGCTCCTGGCCGACCTTCTCGACCTGCATCTCCGCCTGGCGGCGGCGCATGGCGAGGAAGGAGGCCCCGCCGGCGCTGTTCTCCAGCACCCACTCCTTCGCCCACTTGCCCGACTGGATGTCCGTCAGGATGCCGCGCATCCTCTCCTTTACGGCGTCGTCTACTATCTTCGGCCCCGCCGTGTAGTCGCCGTACTCGGCGGTGTTCGAGATCGAGTACCGCATCCCCGCCAACCCGCCCTCGTAGATAAGGTCGACTATGAGCTTCAGCTCGTTGACGCACTCGTAGTAGGCGAGCTCCGGCTGGTACCCGGCCTCGACGAGCGTCTCGAACCCGGCCGTGAGCAGGGCGGACAACCCGCCGCACAGGACGGCCTGCTCCCCGAAGAGGTCCGTCTCGGTCTCCTCGGCGAACGTCGTCTCGATGATGCCGGCCCGCCCGCTCCCGATGCCGCGGGCGTAGGAGAGGATCACGTCGCGCGCCGCCCCGCTCGCGTCGTTCTGGACGGCGAAGAGCGAGGGCATGCCCTTGCCCTCCACGTACAGCCGCCTGAGCACGTGGCCCGGGCCCTTCGGGGCGACGAGGCCCAGGTCCACTTCGGGGGGCACCACGATCTGGTTGAAGTGGATGTTGAAGCCGTGGGCGAAGAGCATCAGGTCGCCCTCGGAGAGGTTAGGCCTGACCTCGGCCTCGAAGACCGCCGGCTGGCGCTCGTCGGGGAGGAGCATCATCACCACGTCGGCGTGGCGCGCGGCGTCGGCGATGGTCATGACCGTCAGGCCGTCGGACTCGGCCTTCGGCCAGCTCCCCGAGCCCTCGTAGAGGCCGACGGTGACGTCGCAACCGGAGTCCCTCAGGTTGAGGGCGTGGGCGTGGCCCTGGCTGCCGTAGCCCAGGATCGCGACCTTCCTCCCCGTGATCTCGTTCCCTATGTCGCCTTCGCGGTACACGCGGGCCATATCAGTCTCCTATCTCTTCGACGACGGACCGCCCGGAGGATCCATCCCCCGAGGTCCACCGCCACTCTTCGTGCAGCCTGAGCCGACCGTCGGGCAGCACCTCGGGCGTCGTGCGGCACTCGCCGGTCATGAGACCGCCGGAGGCGTTGACGTGGGCGTACCTGGCGTCGAGGCTGCCCCCGCCGTCGGCGGTGGCGATCAGGACGCCCGACCGGACGCCGCCCCCCTCGTACGTGGCGCTGACGACGTCCCCGTCCTGCCTGTACTCGAACACGGTCTCGGGGCCGACCTCCCCCGACGCCGAGTTCTCAACCGACCGGAACCGCCGGCCCCCGTACGTCACGGAGGGCGCCTTCCGGCCCTCCGGTGCTGGGCCTTCGAAGTGGAGCTCCTCCACGTCCTCCATGTTCTCCAGCAAGACCGCGTAGCGCCGGGCGGATTCTTCCGGGCAGTCGAAGCCGAGCTCGATGCCGGTGCCCCGGGCGGTCGCGTCCACCTTTATGTCGGCGACGGGCATGCGCTTGTTCTGGAGGGTCATCATGAAGCGGTTGAGGGCGAGGATGCCGGGGGCCAGGCGGACCCTGACCGTGCTCTGAGCCACGCCCGTAGCCTCAGGCGCCATCTTCCTCGATCATCTCGTTGACGCTCATGCCGGAGGGGATCATGGGGTAGACGTTCTTCTCCGGGTCGATGTGGAAGTCCAGGATCACGCACCCGTCCTGTTCTTCGGCCCACCGCACCGCGCCCTCCACGTCGTCGCCCTCGCGCACCGTGCGCCCGGCCAGGCCGTAGGCGGCCGTGAGCTGCTCGTAGTCGGGGCCGGTTATGGGCGTCTCCGAGTAGCGGCGGTTGTGGAAGAACTGCTGCCACTGGCGGA
>JAUJMB010000026.1 GCA_030447045.1 Rubrobacteraceae bacterium
GGAAAGTCCCCGAGCTGCGCCAGAGGCTCCTGTTCACGGCCATGATCCTGGCCCTGTACAGGCTCGGCGCGTTCATCCCGCTGCCCGGTATAGACCCGACCGTCCTCGGCGGGAACGGTCCCGGCGCCAACAACGCCATAACGGGGCTCTTCGGCGCGTTCACCGGCGGGGCCTTCAGCAACTACGCGATCTTCTCCCTGGGCATCATGCCGTACATCACCGCGGCCATCGTCATGCAGCTCATGACGGTGGCGATACCCAGGTTGCAGGAGCTCTCCAAGGAGGGCGAGGCCGGGCAGCAGAAGATCACGCAGTACACCCGCTACTTCACGCTGGCGCTCGCCGTGATCCAGTCGACGGCCATGGTCTTCTACTTCAGGGCCCCCGCCGGCGGGAGTGCTTTGGCGGGGGCGAGCATCCTGCAGATAGTCGTCGTCATCTTCACGCTGACCACGGGCGTCATGCTCACGATGTGGATGGGCGAGCTCATAAGCCAGCGGGGCCTCGGGAACGGGATCTCGCTCATCATTACCGCCTCGATCCTCTCGCAGGCGCCGTTCGCGATCCGCTCCCTCATAGAGAACGGCAGCATCCTGGTGATGGTGGTGCTCGCGTTGCTGGCCATCGGCATCATCGCGGCCATCGTCTTCGTGAACGAGGGGCAGCGGCGGATACCTATCACCTACGCCAAGCGCCAGGTCGGGCGCAGGATGAGCCAGGGCGGTACGACGTACCTGCCCCTGAAGGTGAACATGGCCGGGGTCATCCCGATCATCTTCGCCTCCTCGCTGCTCCTGTTCCCGGTGGTCCTGGCCCAGTTCGCCGGGCAGGGCAACCCCGACTCGTTCCTGAGCCGGCTCGCGAACTTCTTCGACCCGAGCAGCGCGCCCTACCTGCTCCTCTACGCCCTGCTCATCATCATGTTCACGTACTTCTACACGGCGGTCCAGTTCAACCCCGTCGAGCACGCGGACAACCTCAAGAAGAGCGGCGGGTACGTGCCGGGCATCAGGCCGGGGCAGCAGACGGCGCTCTACCTCAACAACGTGCTGACCAGGATCACGCTCTTCGGGGCGATCTTCCTCGCCCTCGTGGCGGTAATACCGTACATCATCTCGCCGCTTCTCGGCCTGGGCAACCAGATCCTGCTCGGCGGCACGTCCATGCTGATCGTGGTCGGCGTCTCGCTGGACACGGTCCGCCAGCTTGAGAGCCAGCTCATGATGCGCAACTACGAAGGGTTCTTGAAGAAACGATGAAGATCATTCTTTTGGGCCCCCAGGGGGCAGGCAAGGGAACGCAGGCGCAACGCCTCTCGCAGAAGACAGGCGCCAAGCACATCTCGACCGGGGACATCGTCCGCGCCGAGATAAAGTCGGGCTCGGAGCTCGGGCAGAAGGTGCAGGACTTCAACGACCGGGGCGAGCTGGTCCCCGACGAGATCATCGTCGAGATGGCGAAGCCCTACCTCGACGACGCGGACGCCTGGCTGCTCGACGGCTTCCCCCGCAACGAGGCCCAGGCCAAGGCCCTCGATGACGCCCTCGAAGACCTCGGCATCGAGCTCGACGCGGCCGTCGCCCTCGAGGCCCCGGACGACGAGCTCGTCCAGAGGCTCTCGGGGCGCCGGACGAGCGACGCGACGGGCCGGGTCTACCACGTAGAGCACGACCCGCCGCCGGAGGACTCCGAGGAGGACCCGGGGCCCTTCGTGCAGCGCAAGGACGACACCGAGGAGGCCATCCGGCGCCGCCTCGCGATCTACCACGAGCAGACGGAGCCCCTCAAGGACTACTACGCCGAGCGCGGCCTGCTGACGACCGTGGACGCCAGGAAGTCCATCCCGGAGGTAACCGGGGAGATCCTGTCGGCGGTGGGCGAGGACGGCGCTTGATCGTCCGCAAGAGCAAGGGCGAGCTCCGGGCGATGCGGGAGGGCGGCGAGATCACGGCCGCCTGCCTGAAGATGCTCGCCGAGAACGCGAAGCCGGGCGTCACCACCGGCGACCTCGACCGGATGGCCGAGGACTTTATCCGCTCCCACGGCGGCACCCCCGAGTTCAAGGGCTACCCCGGCGGCCCAGGGGCACCTGACTTCCCCGGCTCCATCTGCGCCTCCCCGAACGCCATGATCGTGCACGGCGTCCCCGGCCCCTACCGCCTGAAGGACGGCGACATCCTCTCCATCGACGTCGGCGTCCGCTACAGGGGCTTCGTCACCGACTCGGCCACCACGGTCGCCGTCGGCGAGGTGCCCGAGGCGACGCGCGGGCTTCTGCAGACCACCCAGGAGTGCCTGAGGGCGGCCACGGATGCCATGCGGGCCGGGAACAGGCTCGGGGACGTCGGATACGCCATACAGTCCGTCGCCGAGGCGAAGGGCTACGGGGTCGTCCGCGACCTCGTCTCGCACGGGGTCGGGCGGGAGATGCACGAGGACCCGCAGATCCCGAACTACGGCAAGAAGGGTACAGGGGTAAAGCTCTTGCCGGGGATGACGTTCGCGATAGAGCCCATGATCACGCTCGGCGACTACACGATAGACCTCGACGAGAACGACAAGTGGTCCATCTACACCGCCGACCGCTCGCTCTCCGCCCACTTCGAGCACACGGTCGCCGTGACCGAGAACGGCCCCTGGGTACTCACGGAGAACGGGGGCTCGGGCGGGTAGGAGGGGCGCCTAGGCGGTGTGAGAAGCCGGGCCGGCGTGATAAGATATGCGTTTGGCTCCAGTCATTTTGTAACCGGTTGGAAAAGAGAGGTTCTTGGCCAAAGAAGACGTTATAGAAGTAGAGGGCGCCGTCACCGAGGCGTTGCCGAACACGCAGTTCCGGGTCGAGTTGGACAACGGGCACAACGTGTTGGCGCACATCTCCGGGAAGATGCGGATGAACTACATCCGGATACTTCCGGGCGACAGGGTGAAGGTGGAGTTGAGCCCCTACGACTTGAGCCGGGGACGGATCACTTATAGGTTCAGGACCTAAAGCGAGAGATAAAGGCAGAAGGAGACCGTTGTGAAGGTACGGGCGAGCGTGAAGCCGATGTGCGAGAGGTGCAAGGTCATACGCCGCCGGGGTGTGGTGAGGGTGATCTGCCCGAACCCCCGGCACAAGCAGAGGCAGGGATAGCATGGCACGGATAGCAGGCGTGGACCTGCCGCGCGAGAAGCGGGTCGAGGTCGGGCTCACCTACGTCTTCGGCGTCGGCCGCTCGACGGCGAAGAAGATCTGCCGCGAGACCGGCGTGGACCCGAACACGAAGGTCAGGGACCTCGCCGAGGGCGAGGTCGGCAGCATCCGGACCTACATCGACGGGAACCTGCAGGTCGAGGGCGACCTCAGGCGGGAGAACACCCAGAACATCAGGCGGCTCATAGAGATCGGCACCTACAGGGGCATCCGGCACCGCAGGGGCCTCCCCGTGCGCGGCCAGCGGACAAAGACGAACGCCCGCCAGCGCAAGGGGCCGAAGCCGTCCATCGGCGGAAGAAAGAGGGCTAGGTAAATGGGTAGGCAGAGGCAGCAGCGCAGGGGCAACCAGCGCGGCGCGAGCCGGCAGCGGCGCAAGGTCCGTCGCAACGTAACGACCGGCATCGTCCACATCAAGAGCTCCTTCAACAACACCATCGTCTCCGTGAGCGACCAGGAGGGCAACGTCATAGCCTGGGAGTCGGCCGGGTCCCTGGGCTTCAAGGGGAGCCGCAAGAGCACGCCGTACGCGGCCCAGATGACCGCGGAGTCCTGCGCCAACAAGGCGATGGACCAGGGTGTGCGGCGCGTGGACATAGAGGTGAAGGGCCACGGCTCGGGCCGGGACATGGCCGCGAGGACCTTCCAGTCGATGGGTGTGGAGGTCCTCGGCATCAGGGACGTCACGGGCCAGCCGCACAACGGCTGCAGGCCGCCCAAGAGGCGCAGGGGGTAGGGTAGAGATGGCTAGGTACACGGGACCGAGGGGCCGGCGCGACCGGCGGGCTGGGGTCATGCTCTCCAGCATGCGCAAGAACCCGCTGGAGAAGAAGCCCTACCCCCCCGGCGAGCACGGCCGGGGCCGCCAGAGGCAGACGGAGTACGGGATGCGGCTCCTCGAGAAGCAGAAGGCGCGCTGGTACTACGGGGTCTCCGAGAAGCAGTTCAGGCGGGCCTACGACAAGGCGACCAGGATGCAGGGTGTGTCGGGCGAGAACCTGCTCAGGCAGATGGAGCTCCGGATGGACAACGTGGTCTACCGGATGGGCTTCGCGAGCAGCCGCCCGCAGTCGCGCCAACTCGTCGTCCACGGCCACTTCCTCCTCAACGGCCGCAAGCACAACATCCCTTCGGCGCTCCTCAAGCCGGGGGACGTCGTGACCGTCAGGGAGAAGAGCCGCAACCTGGAGCCCATAGTGGGCGCCGTCGAGAACGTGGTGGCGGTCCCGGCGTGGCTGGAGGCCGACCACGACAACTTCACGGGCAGGCTGCTCCACACGCCTGGGCGGGACGAGATCGACACGCCCGTCGAAGAGCAGCTCATCATCGAGTTCTACAGCCGTTAACGCAATTCTCTCTTAGCAGGTGGTTTTTTGACGATGTTGGACATAGCACCCCCCCGTTTCAGGGTGGAAGAAGAAGAGGGCCAGCGCGGGACGTTCGTCGCCGAGCCGCTGCCGCGGGGCCTCGGGCACACCATAGGTAACTCTCTTAGGCGCGTGATGCTCAGCGGGCTCACGGGCGCCGCGGTGACGAAGATAAGGGTCGAGGGCGTCAGCCACGAGTTCTCGACGATCCCCGGCGTCAAAGAGGACGTCGTGGACATCATCCTCAACATCAAGGGGCTCAAGTTCAAGCTAGAGCGCGACGAGCCGATAGAGCTCCAGATCCGGAAGGACGGCCCCGGAGAGGTGACCGCCGCGGACATCGAGCTCAAGGCCGACGTCGAGGTCGTCGACCCTTCGGTCTACCTAGCCAGCGTCTCCGAGGGCGGCCACCTCGACATGCGCCTCACCGTAGAGCTCGGCCAGGGCTACCGCCGCGCCGAGGGGAACAAGAGCGAAGCGGACCCCATAGGCGTCATCGCCGTCGACTCCCTGTTCTCGCCCGTGCAAAGGGTCAACTACTCCGTTACGGAGACCCGCGCGGGTGCCAGGGCAGACCTCGACTCCCTGCGGATGGAGGTCTTCACCGACGGGCGCATAGACCCGCAGGAGGCCGTGCAGGAGGCGTCCAAGCAGCTCATGGACTACCTCGGGCTGTTCACCGACGGCTACCAGGTCCAGGGGCAGGCCGACGGCCGGCAGCGCGGCGGGCGCGCCGTGATCCAGGACGAGCGCCCGGTCGAGGACCTGGAGCTCACCGTCCGCTCCTACAACTGCCTCAAGCGCGAGGGCGTGGACACCATAGGCCAGCTCGCGACGATGACCGAAGAGGAGCTCATGAACATCCGCAACCTCGGGATGAAGAGCGTGGACGAGATCCGCTCGAAGCTCCTCGAGTACGGCTACGCGCTGGATAGCGAGGGTCTAGATGAGGCACGCTAAGAGGGGCCGCAAGCTGGGGCGTGAGTTCCAGCACCGCAAGGCGATGCTCGGCACGATGGCCGGCCAGGTCATAACCCACGGCCGCATAAAGACCACGGCCCCCAAGGCCAAGGAACTGCGCGGCGTGGTCGACAAGCTCATAAACACCGCCAAGAAGGACGACCTCCACGCGAGGAGGGAGGCGGTCAAGATACTCAAGGACAAGACCGTCGTCCGCCGCCTCTTCGAGGACGTCGCCCCGGACCTCGACGGCCGCACCTCGGGCTACACCCGTATCCTGAAGCTCGGCCCGCGCCTCGGGGACGGCGCCGAGAGCGTCTACCTGGAGCTCGTCAACTTTAGGGCCGAGTAACCGGTACTCCGTAGTTCGGGGAGAGGGCCGCATGCGGTTCGCGCTCAACGTACCCAACTTCGGCGAGTACGGGGACGCGCGGGTTCTCGCGGGGCTCGCCCGCGAGGCCGAGGAGTGCGGCTGGGACGGGTTCTTCGTCTGGGACCACATCGCGTGGGAGGGCGCGACCCACTACGCCGACCCCTGGATCTCGCTTGGCGCCATCGCGCTTCAGACCAGCGGCATCAGGATCGGGCCGATGGTCACCCCGCTGCCCAGGCGCCGGCCCTGGAAGGTGGCCCACGAGGCCGCGACCCTGGACCGCCTCTCGGGGGGGCGCCTGATCTTCGGCGCCGGCCTCGGCGGCCGCGAGCGGGAGTTCGGTTTCTTCGGCGAGGAGCCCGACCCGAAACGCCGGGCGGCGATGCTCGACGAAGGCCTCGAGATCCTGACGAACATGTGGAGCTCCGAGCCGTTCACGCACCGGGGCGTCCACTACGAGGTTACGGAGGCCCGCCTCACGCCCCCGCCCGTCCAGCGCCCGCGCATCCCGATCTGGATCGCCGGCACCTGGCCGCGCCGGAGACCGTTCCTCCGCTCCCTTCGCTGGGACGGGTACGCCCCGGTGGGCGAGGCCGGATCCCCCCTGACGCCGGAAGACGTCCGCGAGATGAGCGGTTCTGCGTCCGGGCAACGCGGACCCGACGAGCCTTTCGATATCAGGATCACGGGCTCGACGAACGGCGAAAGCCCCGACGAGGTCCGTCGGAAGGTGGCCCGGTTCGCCGAGGCCGGGGCGACGTGGTGGGACGAGAACCTCTCCCACTCGGGCATGTCCCTGGAGGAGGCGCGCGAACGTGTCAGGCTCGGTCCTCCGGACGTTGGCTGATCCCACCTCCACCTCCTGCGAGCACCTGACCTACTCTTACCCGGGCGCGGCGGAGCCGGCGCTCTCCGGCGTGACTTTCAGGGTCAGGGCCGGCGAGTACGTCGGCGTGGTCGGGCCGAACGGCGGGGGCAAGTCCACCCTGATCCGCCTTCTGAACGGCCTGCTCTCCGCGGACTCGGGCCGCGTGCGGGTCGCCGGCCTCGACCCCGCGGCCGAGCCCTTCGAGGTCCGCCGCCTCGTCGGCGTCCTTTTCCAGAACCCGGACAACGGCCTGGTGGCGCCCTTTGTCGAGGACGACGTGGCCTTCGGGCTGGAGAACCTTGGGGTGGAGCGGGCCGAGATGCGCGAGAGGGTGCGCGAGGCCATCGCCTCCGTCGGCCTGGAGGGTTACGAGCGCCGGGAGCCGCACACGCTCTCGGGCGGCGAGAAGCAGCGGGTGGCGCTCGCGGGGCTCTTGGCCGTGGGCCCCGAGGTCCTGCTCCTCGACGAGCCGACCGCCATGCTCGACCCCCCCGGGCGGGAGGAGGTGCTCGGCCGGGTTCGGGCCCTCGCGCGTTCGAAGACCGTGCTGCACGTCACGCACCACCTCGAAGAGCTCTTCGACGCCGACAGGGTGCTCGTCCTGAGCGAGGGACGCCTCGCGGCCGACACCACGCCCGGGGAGCTCTTCTCCGACGCGGACCTCCTGCGGGAGAACCGGCTCGTCTTGCCGCCGGTGCCGAGGTTGGCCGCGGAGCTCGGGCTGCCGCTCTGCCGGACGCCGGAGGAGCTGGCCGCCGCCGTCGCGCGGAGGAGCAGGGACGGGGCGCAGGCGCGGTGAGGATAGAGCTCGAAGGCGTGCGGCACGTCTACTCGCCGGGGACGCCCCTCGCGGTCGAGGCTTTGAGGGGCGTCTCTTTGGGCGTCGAGCCGGGGGAGGTGCTCGGCGTGATCGGGGGCACCGGCTCGGGCAAGAGCACCCTCGTCCAGCACCTGAACCTGCTCCTCCTCCCGACGGCCGGCAGGGTGCTCGTGGACGGGGAGGACGCGCGCTCGATGGGTCGCTCCGGGCTCCGGCGCCGCGTCGGCCTCGTCTTTCAGTCGCCCGAGCAGGCCCTCTTCGCGCCCACCGTCGAGGAGGACGTGGCCTTCGCCCCGCGCAGGCTCGGGCTCGAGGAGGATGAGGTGCGAGAGCGGGTCCGCGAGGCGCTGGACCTGCTCGGGGCCGGGCACCTCGCCTCCCGCCCGCCCTTTGGGCTCTCTGGCGGCGAGAAGCGGCGGGTGGCCATCGCAGGCGTACTCGCCATGGGCCCCGAGGTCCTCGTGCTGGACGAGCCCACGGCCGGCCTCGACCCCCACGCCCGCTCCGAGCTCGTCGGCCTCGTCGGGCGCCTGAGGAGTTCCGGCATGACGGTGGTCTTCGTCTCCCACGACCTCGACGAGGTGGCCGAGGTGGCCGACAGGGTCTGCGTCCTGGATGGGGGAGAGGTGAGATCCGTCGGCCCCCCCGCCGAGGTCTTCTACGCCGACACCTCCTCCGCGCCGGCGACCGTGCGGGTGGTCGCGGCCCTGGGTGGGGCGTGCCCCGCGGTCGGGAGGCCGGTGCGCTACCGGGAGACGCTCGCGGCGCTGGCCCGCGTGACGGGGACGAGACCATGACTTTCGCCCGGGGTGTGGGGCGGTTCTACCCGGTCGAATCGCCGCTGCACGCGCTCGATCCGCGCACGAAGGTCGTCGCGACGGCCGCGTTCGTGGTGGGGCTGTTCTTCGTCGACTCGGCGGCCGGTTTCCTGGCGGCGGGGGCGGCGACCGTCGCGCTCGTCGCGGCGAGCCGGGTGCCGCTGCGGGCCTTTCTCGGCCTGTTGAGGCCCGTGTTGTTTATAGTGGCGCTTACCTTCTTGTTCCAGGCCCTGTTCTCGCGGGAGGGGCCCACGCTCTTCGCCTGGGGGGTTCTACAGGTGCACGAGGGGGGGGTGCGGCTCGGGCTCTTGCTGGCGGCGCGCATCCTGATCCTGGTGACGGCGGCCGGGCTGCTGACGGCGACGACGGCGCCCGTGGCTTTAGCCGACGGGATGGAGGATTTGCTCTCCCCGCTCAAGCGGCTACGCTTCCCCGCCCACGAGGTCGCCATGATGATGACCATAGCCCTCCGCTTCATCCCGACGCTCGGGGAGGAGGCGGAGAAGATCTCACGCGCCCAGGCCGCCCGCGGCGCGGATTTCGAGGGCGGCGGGCTCTTCCGTCGGGCGCGGGCGCTCGTGCCGCTGCTGGTCCCCCTCACCGTCGGGGCCTTCCGCCGCGCCGACGAGCTGGCCGAGGCGATGGAGAGCCGGGGCTACCGCGGCGGCGTCGGACGCGTCCGCTACCGCGAGCTGCGCTTCCGCGCCCGCGACGCGGTAGCACTCCTCCTGACGGTGCTCGCCGTCGGGGCGGCGGCGCTCCTGTGAGGCTCGCCGGCCTCGTCGAGTACGACGGCGCCCGCCTCGCGGGTTGGGCCGCCCAGCCAGACCGCAGGACCGTCGAGGGCGAGCTCACCAGGGCCCTTCGCACCGTCCTGCGCCAGCCGGTCAAGCTCTCCGTCGCCGGGCGCACCGACGCCGGGGTCCACGCCTCGGGCCAGGTAGTCTCCTTCGAGGTCGAGACGGACCTCTCGCCCTCCCTCGTCTCCTACAAGGCGACCGCCGTGCTGCCCAAGGACGTCGCGCTCAGGCGCTGCGTGGCTGTTCCCGACGGCTTCGACGCCAGGAGAGACGCGAGGAGCAGGAGCTACGAGTACCGGCTGGTCAACGACGAGATCCGCTCTCCCTTGCGGCGCCTGCGGGCCGCCTACGAGCCGCGGAAGCTGGACATGGGGCTGCTGGCGGAGGCGGGGGCGCTGGTCATGGGCGCCCACGACTTCAGGGCGTTCACCCCGTCCAAGGGGTACCACGTCCGGTTCGAGCGGGTGGTTACGGGGTCATCCTGGACGAGGGACGGGGATCTCCTGACCTACCGCATCACCGCAGACTCTTTCCTTTACGGTATGGTGCGTACGCTGGTGGGCACGATGCGGGAGGTCGGGCTCGGCAGGAGGGACCTCGGACGCTTCGCCGCCTTGCTCTCGGGCGGGGAGCGCAGCGAGGCAGGCCCCGCCGACGCGGCCAGGGGCCTCACGCTCACGGGAGTCGGGTACGACCACGAGCTCTGGAGGTAGGGATGGACGACACCAGGAAGCTCCTGCGGGACATAGACGGCTACGTCGCCGGCCTCTTCGCGCCGCCGGATGAGGCGCTAGAAGCGGCGCTGAGGGAGGCCGAGCGGGAGGGGCTCCCTTCCATAAACGTCTCGGCGACGGAGGGGAAGCTCCTGCAGATGCTCGTCTGGATCTCCGGCGCGCGAAGAGTGCTCGAGATAGGCACGCTCGGCGGCTACAGCGCCATCCACTTCGCCCGCGCGCTGCCGGAGGACGGGGCCCTGATCTCGCTCGAGCTGGACGAGCACCACGCCGAGGTCGCCCGCCACAACGTCGAGCGGGCGGGCCTCTCGGCCAAGGTGGAGGTGAGGGTAGCAGACGCCAGGCGCAGCCTGAACGAGCTCGTCGAGAACGGCGAAGGTCCGTTCGACATTATCTTTATAGACGCGGACAAGGAAGGCTACCCCGAGTACCTGGACTGGTCCCTCCGCCTCTCCCGATCAGGGACCCTCATCCTCGGCGACAACGCCATAAGAGAGGGGAGCGTCATAGACCCCGACGACTCCTCGTCCCGCGCCATGCGCGAGTTCAACCAGAAGCTGGCCGAAGACCCGCGCCTCTCGGCCATCGTGCTGCCCCTGATCCGGGAGCACATAGACGGCCTCGCCATAGCCCGCGTCACCGCATTGGAGAACACCTAAACTTTCTGGGCGGGTCTCCTCTGTGTAGCCCGGACCAGGGTCGCCACGCCAAAGCAGGCGGTGCAGGCGAGCACGATGGCGGCACCCGAGGCGACGTCGAGGAAGTAGGAGGCGTAGAGGCCTGCTATCCCGGAGAAGACGGCTATGGCGGCGGAGATCGCCATCATGCGGGGCAGGCTGTTCGTGACGAGCGAGGCGGCGGCGGCGGGGGTGATGAGGAGGGCGCTGATGAGGACCACCCCAACAGCCTGTACGCCCGCGACGACGGTGAGCGAGAGCAGCACGAGAAGCCCGTAGCGCACCCTGTCGGCCCCCAGGCCCATCGCCTTCGCGTGCGTGGGGTCGAAGGAGGTCAGCTCCAGCTCTTTGTGGAAGAGCAGGAGGAACCCGAGCACGACCATCGCAAGGACCGAGATGAGCACCAGGTCCCGCGGCGCGATGCCCAGCACGTTGCCGAAGAGCATGTGGGAGAAGTCCCTGAAGGAGCCGGTGGTGCTCATGAGCAGGATGCCCAGGGCGAACATGCCCGTGAACGTCACGCCGATGGCCGTGTCCTCGCGCAGCGTCCCGCGCCGGGAGAGCCAGCCGATGCCTAAAGCCGTGGCAACGCCCGCGACCACCGCGCCACCCAGCAGGTTCAGCCCGAGCAGGTACGCCGCCACGAGCCCCGGCAGGATCGTGTGCGCTAGAGCGTCCCCGATAAACGCCATGCTCCTGAGCACCACGTACACCCCGAGCACCGCGCACGTAGCACCCACGAGGACGGTCGCCGCCAGCCCGGTCTGCATGAACGTGAACTGCAGCGGCTCCGTCAGGCGTCCCATGGGGCCTCCCCCCCGACCGGGAGCCCGACGAAGGCGCCGGGCTCGGGCCTCACCTCTCGTCCCTCCCTGAGGTAGAGCGCGCCGTCGAACTCCGAGGCGAGGCTCGCGAGGTCGTGGGTGGCGACGAGCATGGTCTTGCCCCTGTGCTGCAGCCGGGAGAGGACCTTGGAGATGGTCTCGCGCGTGCCGGCGTCCACGGCGTTCAGGGGCTCGTCGAGGAGGAGCAGATCCCCGTCCTGCACGAGCGCCCGGGCGAGGAGGGCGCGTTGCTGCTGGCCGCCGGACAGTTGTCCGATCTGGCGTTCGGCCAGCGGGGAGAGGCCGAGGTCCTCCATCACCTCGGAGACGACCTCGCGGTCCTTGCGGCCGGGACGCTTGAGCCAGCCGAGGTGGACGTAGCGGCCCGTCGTGACGAGCCTGCGGACGCCTATCGGGAACCGCCAGTCGATCTCCCCGCGCTGCGGCAGATAGGCGACCCTGTGGTGGCACGCCCCGACGGGGTTGCCGTAGACCTCTATCTCCCCCGAGACCACCGGCAACAGCCCGGCCACCGCCTTGAGCAGCGTGGATTTTCCCGAGCCGTTGGGCCCCACGAGCGCGACCCTTGCCCCGGCCGGCACCCGCAGGCTCACCTCCCGCAGCGCGAGCCCCGCGGTACCCGCGTACCCGGCGCTGACGGACCGCGCCGCGAGCGCCGGCGCCCCCGGGACGGCCCTGACGTGCCGCCGGTGCCCGTAGGGAAGCAGGGGATCTCTCACTGCTGAAGGGCCTCGGACATCGTCGAGACGTTGTACCGCACCATCCGGACGTAGGTCCCGCCCTCGCTTCCGGGCCCGCCCAGGGCGTCGGTGTAGAGCGGGGGCGCGAGCTCGACCCCGGCCTCCGCGGCGATTCCCTCCATCACCCCAGGGTCCGAGATGTTCTCGCCGAAGATGGCCGGCACCCCGCTCGCCTCTACCTCCTCGACGAGCTCCGCCGTCTCCCCGGCGGACGGGTCGCCCGTCTCGGTGCTCGCCGAGGCCAGCGCGGTATCCACCTCGAAGCCGTAGCGCGCCGCGAAGTAGCCGAAGGTGTCGTGAGAGGTGAAGAGGACGCGGTTCTTCTCGGGGATCGACTCGACCCGCCGCCGCACGTCGGCGTCGAGGGCCTCGAGCTCCGAGAGGTACTCCTCGGCGTTTTTTTCGTAGGCTTCGGCGTTCTTCGGGTCGGCCTCGGAGAGGGCGCCCCGGATCTTCTCTACCATGACCACGGCGTTGTTCACGTCGTGCCAGACGTGCGGGTCGGTCTCGCCGGCCCGATGCTCCTCTTCCGCCGACTCCTCGGCGTGCGCTTCCGCGGCTACGGGCCTCGTGTCTATGTTCCGCGTAACGACCACGCGCCGCGCCTCCGAGCCCGAGGACCCGTAGAGGTCGTCGAGCCAGGGCTCGAAGCCGAGGCCGTTCTCGAAGATCACGTCGGCCTCCGCGAGCTCGGCGTTGTCCGAGGGCGCGGGCTCGAAGGTGTGGGCGTCGCCGTTGGGCCCCACGAGGGTGGTCAACTCGACGCCCCCGCCGCCCACGTTCTCGACCAGATCCCCGAGGATGCTGTAGGTGGCCACGACCTCGACGGGACCATCCCCCGACTCCCCACCCCCGTCCCCGGCGCCGCAGCCCGCGAGGATCAGGGCGAGCAACGCCGCGGGCATCAGGGCCTGGAGCGCACGGAGCCCTAAGCCCACCGAACCGCCCAACCGGCGCCCCTCACTTCGCGTTCCACCACAACAACCCCCGCGCCGTCACCCAAACCTGCCAGCGATAAATGATACTCGATTATCATAAAAAGGGAAGGCAGGGGTGAGAAGGGAAAACGGCGTGGTGGTGCTGGGAGGGAAGGGGTTGCCTGGTGGGTCTCTGGCGGTCCGACGAGGGTGGTGTGTCTGGTATGATCGGGGTGTTATGAGCATGCCGCAGAGACTAGAGCAGATAGCCGCCGAGTTCGAGGAGGCGCCGGCGTCGTTCCGGTTGCCGATGCTGCTGGAGTACTCGAAGAAGGTGCCGCCGCTGCCGGAGTATCTCGAAGAGCATCGGGACCAGATGGAGCAGGTCCACGAGTGCCAGACGCCGTTCTTTCTCGCCGAGGAGATCGACGACGAGGGCAGGGTCCACATGTTCTTCGACGCGCCGCCGGAGGCGCCCACGACGCGCAGCTTCGCGGGCGTGCTGTACGAGGGGCTCGAAGGGCTGACGGCGGAGGAGATCCTGGCCGTACCGGACGACTTCTACACGAAGATGGGGCTGAACGAGGTGATCTCACCCTTAAGGCTGCGGGGCATCTCGGCGATCCTGTGGCGCCTCAAGCGGCGGGTGCATGGGCGCCTGGAGGCCAGAAAAGCCGGATAGGCGTCCCCGAGGTGAACGCGTGATCGCCAGGATCCTCGTCGGCTGTATCCGCCTCTACAAGCGGTTCCTGTCCCCATACCTGCCTCCCTCGTGCCGCTTCACCCCGAGCTGCTCCAGGTACACCGTCGAGGCGATCCAGAAGCACGGCGCCCTCCGCGGATGCCTCCTCGGGGCCTGGCGCATCCTCCGCTGCAACCCCTTCGGGGCGGGCGGCCACGACCCCGTACCCTGAGAAGCAGGCTCTATGTCTCGGGTGTGGGATCTCTGGGTGGGGCGGATCCTGTCTATTGATCGCCGGTTATCGAGAGAGGGCCGGTATGGTATATTGCCGGCATCATGGGCGCGGTTCGTCAGACCAGGCAGCGGAGCGCCATCCTCGGCAGGATCCGGCAGGCCGACGGGCCCCTCTCCATCGCCCAGATCCACGAGCGCGCCGGCGAGGAGATACCGGGTCTTGGCATCGCGACCGTCTACCGGACGGTGAAGGCGCTGCGCGAGGGCGGGGAGATAGTTACGGTGGACCTCCCCGGCGAGGAGCCGCACTACGAGGCGGCCGACAGGGGCCACCACCACCACTTCCGCTGCCGCGTGTGCGAGCAGACCTACGACCTCGGCCTCTGCCCGGTCGGCATCCCGCGCGGGACCATGCTCCCCGGCGGCTACACCGTCGAGGACCACAGCCTCACGCTCTACGGCCGCTGCGCCGCCTGCGCCGCCTAGGGGAAGGTTTCAGGCCTCGGGCACCAGGGATGAGGTGCGCGGCCCGAAAACCTCGAGGCGTCGCCCGGACCGGCCCGAGGGTGGCGCAGACGCCGGGACCTCTCTTCTACCGTCCCTGAGACCTGATGCCTTCGCCTCCCGGCACCTCGACCCCGCCGGGGAAGGCCTACCCGCCAGGTGACGCGGGGGGCCGGGAGTGCTCTGTGGTGGCCTTCTTGTAGATATATGCTACTATTTGATCCGCTTGACAAGCCTTTCATGAGTAGTCTGTAGAACCTCCGGAGGATGATGAAAAGTTTCATGGCGCGGCCGC
>JAUJMB010000141.1 GCA_030447045.1 Rubrobacteraceae bacterium
TGAGAAGCTGGGCCGCTCCAAGCGGGGGATGTCATGCCCTCCCACGGGGGGAGTGGACCGCACCGTGATGTCCGACGTCGGATCCGGCCCCACCAGCGACGTCACCCTCAAGCTCGACGACGAGGCGGCGGGCCCGCTGCGCGCCGACGCCCAGCTCGCCAGCGGCACGTTCGAGCCCACCAACGTCGGGGCCGGCGACTTTTTCGCCTTCCCCGCGCCCGCCCCGCCCGGGCTGGCGGAACTCTCTGGTTTCGACGGCACGAACCCCAACGATCCCTGGCGGCTGTGGGTCATGGACGACACCGCGGCGGTCACGGGGCAGTTCGCCGGAGGCTGGAGCATTACCATCAAGGCCAGGGTCCGCAGGTAACGACGCGCGCCGGGGCGGAAGCTGTGAGCCCCACGTCCAACGCGCGGCATCGGAACGCGGCTCGCGCGGAAGGCTTTTTATGACTGGGGTCGGGGCTCTTCCAGCCGCTCCACGGTGACGCGCACGCGTCCCAGGTCGGTGTAGCCCTTCTCTTCGGGCAGGCGGAAGTGGTCCACCAGGAGCTTCCCGAGGTACTCCCCGTCCAGGAAGACGAAGAACTTCTCCGTGGGCCCTATTCCCATGACGCCCTCAGCCACGAAGTCGTCGCGTTCCATCATCGCCCCTTCGCGTGGTCTACGGAGGTTGGGGATGTACGTTTTGTCATGGGTAGGCCAAGATACAGCATCCGCGGTGCCGGTGTACTCGCCGCGTGGGACGGCGCCGGTTAGGGCCTTCGCTCGGCCGCTACGATAGATGCGCCGACGCGTCAGAGCCCGTCCGCCCCCAAGTGATCCATCGGTGGACTACCTCGGCCGAGGCAGCGCTGCTCTCCACGGCCTCCGGGAACCGTACCGGGCCCTGCACGTCGCCGCCGCGCACGCGGGGCCTGGACGTGGTGAGTTGCCGGACCCGCAGTAGCCGGACGTGAACCTCGCATCCGCAACGCTGTCGGTGCAACGCCCGCCAAGCCCAGAAGATCCAACCCGTCCGAGCGCGAAAACAGCCGTCGTACGCTCACGGCGCAGGCCTCGGAAGCCCTCAAGTGTCACCGCGCCCGTCAGAGATAGGCCGTCAACGCCCCAAACGGTCCGGCCCAGGGGAAGAGAAAAATCCCCCACAACCGGCTTGGGTACGGGGGATCACCGTGCACGCTCGGCAGGACTCGAACCTGCGACCTCCTGATTCGTAGTCAGGCGCTCTATCCGGCTGAGCTACGAGCGCATCGGAACGGGCAGGGTACGGTTGGGATGAATGAGCGGTGGGCATACGAGCCTTTGGTCGTGCATGAATATAGGCATCATATGATATATATTTCGCGCACGACCAAAGGAGACGAGCGCCATGCGAACCACGATCAACCTCGACGACGAGTTACTAGAAGAAGCCCGGCGCATCACGGGCACGAAAGAGCGAACTGCCCTGATCCACGAGGGGCTGCGGGCCCTGATCGAACGTGAGAGCGCCCGGCGTCTGGCCCGGCTCGGCGGCAGCGAGTCGCAGTTGCGGCCGGTCGCCCGGCGGCGCCCAGAGTCGGCGTGATCCTGGTAGACACTTCCGTCTGGATCGACCACCTGCGCTCTGGAGAACCGGGGCTTGCGACGGCCCTGGAGGGCGGGCGGGTGCTGATGCACCCTTTCGTGCTCGGCGAGTTGGCCTGCGGCAACCTCAAAAACCGTGGCGAAGTGCTCCGGCTCCTGGGAGATCTACCCGTGGCGCCGACCGCGACGGACCCTGAGGTTCTGGGTCTGATCGAGCGCCGTGCCCTGATGGGCCGGGGTATCGGCTACATCGACGCACACCTGCTGGCCTCGGCGGCCCTCGCCGATGTCGGACGTCTATGGACGCGGGACAGGCGCCTTGTTGCGGTGGCCGCGGAAGTGGATCTGGCCTTCGACGAGGAAGGTTGAGATCGGGCGAGTCCTGTGGCGAGAAGACCTCGGAAACAGGCGCACTAGTGGCGTACAAACAGCGAAAATCGGGTCGTGTGCAAGTCCTGGATGTAGAGAGAGCCCCACAAGAGCGGGACTCTCTGTGTGGCGCGCTCGGCAGGACTCGAACCTGCGACCTCCTGATTCGTAGTCAGGCGCTCTATCCGGCTGAGCTACGAGCGCATCGGAAGGGCTATGATACCGCCGCGCCGGGCATCTCTCAAGGGTGGCGTCTCGGTGGTGCGGTTTTGTGGATATACTTGCTGGATGGTTGTGGTCCGACGGGCGAAGGCGGGGTATTGAGCGGGTCGGTTCTGCTGGTCATAGGGGATGACGAGGAGAGGCTGCATCTGAGGCGGGCCCTGTCGGGGGAGGGGTGGCGGGTGATCCCGGCCGGCTCCGGCAACCAGGCCCGCCAGATGGCGAGCCGCGAGGAGTTCGAGATCGCCGTCGTGGACAACCGCCTCCCGGACGAGCGCGGCTTCCAGGTCATCTCCGCCGTCCAGAAGCCGAACGTATCCACCGTGGCCCTGCTCCGGGACGAGGATACGATGGACCGCATCGTCGGCATCGAGCTCGGGGCGGACTACTACATGCGCTCTCCGGTCAACCCGAGGGAGCTGGTGGCGCGGGTAAAGCAGATCTTTCGCAAGCGCGAGCGCGGCGGCGGCGAGGACTCCGGCAGGCTCTTCGTCGGGGACCTCGAGATAGACCCCGACCAGGTGCTCGTCCGCAAGGGAGACCGCGAGATCGCCCTCTCCCCCCGCGAGTTCAAGCTTCTCCACACCCTCGCCCGTAGCCCGGGCCGCGTCTTTCCCCGTACCGCCCTGCTCCGCCAGGTCTGGGGCGAGGACGAGTTTATAGACGAGCGCACCGTAAACGTCTACGTCCAGCGCCTGCGCAACAAGCTCGGCGACAACCCGAACGAGCCGAAGCTTATAGAGACGGTTAGGGGCTTCGGGTACCGGCTCGTCCGGCCGAGCAACTAGTCGTCAGGCTACAGGTTTTGGGCTTCAGGCCTGCGTTTTCGGCGCCCACCGGCAGGTACCCGGCGCTCGGCCCGTGTCGGACAGCGTGCCGGTTGATGCGCACAGCCCCGACGGGCATCCCTGATGCCCGAAGCCTGTAGCCTATTCAAGCCTTCCTGATCAGCGCCCCGCCCCGGATCGTCTCGCCCGGCCTTACGTTGTAGCCGTGGCCGACGATGCAGTCCTCCAGGTACACACCGTCGCCGACCATGGAGCCGGGGAGGAGGATGGAGCGCTTTATGGTGGCGCCCGGCCTCACCCAGCAGTCGGTGCCGACGGTCACGTCGCCCGAGAGGGTTACGCCGCGGCCGACGACGGCGTCCCTGCCGACGAGGACGTGGCCCTCTATGTTGGCGGCGGGGTGGATCTGGGCGTGATCTCCGACCCAGAGGCTCTCGCCGCGCTTCTCGCCGGGGATCTCGACGCCCACCTTTCCCGAGAGCACGTCGTACTGGGCCTGCCGGTACGCCGCAAGCGTCCCTATGTCCGACCAGTAGAAGTCCCCCTGGTACCCGACGAAACGCTCCCCGTTCTCCAGGAACTTCGGGAACACGTCCTTGGCGAAGTCGAAGAAGGTGCCATCCGGGATGTACTCCAGCGCCCGCGGCTCGAGGACGTAGATGCCGGTGTTGGCCAGGGTGCTTATGGCCTCCGCGGGGTTGGGCTTCTCCTGGAAACCGAGGATCCTGCAGTCCTCGTCTATCTCGACGACCCCGAACTCGGAGGTGTCGTAGACCCGGCGGAGGGCTATGGTGGCGAGCGCCCCCTTCTGCTTGTGGAAGGCCACGAGCTCCCCTATGTCTATGTCCGTGAGGGCGTCGCCGGAGACGATCACGAAGGTGTCGTCGAACTGGTCTGCCAGGCGCTTGACGCCGCCGGCGGTGCCGAGGAGCTCGTCCTCCCTGTTCAGGTTGACCTTCATGCCGTTTCTCTGGGATACCTCGCCGTACGCCTCGAGCAGGGCGTCCGCGAGGTAGTGGATGTTGACGTGGACCTCGTCGACGCCGTGGCTCGCGAGGAGGCCGAAGATGTGGCCGATGATGGGCGTGTCCACGACGGGGGCGAGGGGCTTCGGGATCTCGCCGGTAAGCGGGAAGAGGCGCGTGCCCTTGCCCGCCGCGAGTGCCATGGCCTTCATCGTTCGTCTGCCATTCTCTGTCCTCGTTTCGTCAAACCCGGCTGCAGGTCGTCCTCCGGTGCTCTATATTCATCCCCGTGCACGACGGCACTTTACACCGGCTCTTCCCCTCGGCCAAGTTCGACGAACCGCTCCGGCGCTACACGGCGTGGAAGATCGGGGGCCCCGCGGACGCCCTCCTCGAACCGAAGAGCGTGGACGAGCTGGTGGCCGCCGTCCGCGAGGCCCGCGAGAACGGCGTCCCCGTCACGGTGCTCGGCGGCGGCACGAACGTGCTCGTGCGCGA
>JAUJMB010000142.1 GCA_030447045.1 Rubrobacteraceae bacterium
GGTCAAGGCCACCAGCGGCAACAACCACCTCGGCGGCGACGACTTCGACGCCAAGGTCGTCGAGTGGATGGTCTCGGAGTTCAAGAAGGCCGAGGGCATCGACCTCTCCAAGGACAAGATGGCCGCCCAGCGCCTCGTCGAGGCCGCCGAGAAGGCCAAGAGGGAGCTCTCCTCGACCACGAGCACCTCGATCAACCTGCCCTTCATCACCGCGGATCAGAACGGGCCGAAGCACATGGACCTGACGCTCAGCCGGGCGCAGTTCAACAACCTTACCGCCGACCTCGTCGAGGGGACGGCCGGCCCGGTGCGGCAGGCGATGAGCGACGCGGGGCTGCAGCAGGGCCAGGTCGACCAGGTCATCCTCGTCGGCGGCTCGACGCGCATACCTGCGGTGCAGGAGAAGGTCAAGGAGATCACGGGCAAGGAGCCCCACAGGGGCATCAACCCCGACGAGGTGGTCGCCATAGGGGCTGCCATCCAGGCCGGCGTGCTCGCCGGCGAGGTCAAGGACGTGCTGCTCCTCGACGTCACGCCCCTCTCCCTTGGCATCGAGACCAAGGGCGGCGTGTTCACCAAGCTGATCGAGCGGAACACCACTATACCTACGCGTAAGGGTGAGACTTTCACGACCGCGGACGACAACCAGAACTCGGTGGAGATCAAGGTCTACCAGGGCGAGCGCGAGATCGCGGCCTACAACAAGCTTATCGGGAACTTCCAGCTCGTCGGCATACCTCCGGCGCCGAGGGGTGTACCGCAGATCGAGGTCGCCTTCGACATCGACGCGAACGGCATCGTCAACGTCGGGGCCAAGGACCTGGGTACTGGCAAGGAGCAGAGGATCACGATCACGGCTTCGGGTGGCCTCTCTGACGCCGAGATCCAGCAGATGATGCGCGACGCCGAGTCGCACGCCGAGGAGGACAGGCGCCGCAAGGAGGAGGCGGACGTCCGCAACAACGCGGACAACCTCGTCTACTCCGTCGAGCGCTCCCTGAAGGACGTCGACGGCAAGGTGGACCCGAACACGAAGCTCGAGATCGAGCAGGCCATCAAGGACGCGAAGGAGGCCCTCGCCGGCGGGGACATCGAGGAGATAAAGACCAAGCAGGAGGCCCTCGTAACCGCCTCCCACAAGCTCTCCGAGGCTCTCTACAGCCAGGTCCAGGACCAGCAGGCCGCCACCTCTGATGCCGCCGCCGACGACGACCTCGTCGAGGACGCCGAGGTAGTGGAGGACGAGGACCAGCAGGACGGGGAGCGCCGCTAAGTTGGCCGGGGAAGAGGAGAGGCGCGACCCGAACCTCCCCAACGAAGCCGAAGTGGAAGGGGAGCCCGTAGAGGAGGTGCAGGGCTCCCCCTCGGACGCCGACATTATCGACGAGACGGGCGCCGTGGACGACACGGACGAGGTCTCCGGGGCCGTTGTCGTAGAGGAGCCCTCCGTGCCGCTGGCGGAGTTCGAGGCGGTGAGCAGGGAACGGGACCAGTACCTCGACTCCCTGCGCCGCCTCAAGGCCGAGTTCGACAACTCCCGCAAGCGCCAGGAGCGGGAGAGGGCCAGGATCCTCGAGTCCGCCTCCGAGAAGCTCGTTCAGGAGCTCCTGCCGGTCCTGGACAACCTGGACCGTGCCCTGGAGTCCGAGGGCGACATCCGCGGGGGCGTCCAGGCCACCCGCGAGCAGCTCGCCGAGGTGCTCGCCAACGAGGGCCTCCTGCCCGTCGCCTCCGACGGCCAGCCCTTCGACCCGAACGTGCACGAGGCCGTCATGGGCCAGCCCTCAGAAGACCACGAAGAGGGGACCGTACTCCAGACCTTCCAGAGGGGCTACCTGCTGAATGGCAGGGCGATCCGCCCCGCGAAGGTTGTGGTTGCGAAACAGGTTTAGGCTATGGAGACGAAGGATCTCTACAAGGTTCTCGAGGTATCCAAGGGGGCTTCGCAGGACGAGATCCGGCGCTCCTACCGGCGCCTAGCGCGCAAGTATCACCCCGACGCGAACCCCGGCGACGAAGGCGCCGAGGAGCGCTTCAAGGGCATCCAGCAGGCCTACGAGGTCCTCTCGAACCCCGAGAAACGCCGGGAATACGACGAGGGCCCGCGCCAGTTCTTCGGCGCCGGGAACGCCGCCGGGAACGCCGCCGGGGGGCGCACGGCCTCCGACGCGGACTTCCAGAACTTCTCCGACCTCTCCGACCTGTTCGGCGGCTTCGGCAACCTCGGCGACGTCTTCGGGCAGGCGACCACCGGCGCGCGCGGCCGACGACCCTCGCCGAAGGGCGAGGACGTAACCGTAAGCGTCAAGTTGACGTTCAAGGACGCGCTGGAGGGTGTGACGACGCGGGTGGGGGTCCCCGTGGAGGAGGCTTGCGGGGACTGCGGGGGGAGTGGGGCCGCGCCTGGGACGTCGCCGCGGACGTGTCCGCAGTGCGGGGGCAGGGGTACGCAGAGCAGGGACCAGGGGTTGTTCGCGCTCTCGACGGCGTGCACGCGGTGCGGGGGCAGGGGGAGCATCGTGGAGACGCCGTGCCCGAGGTGCCGGGGGAACGGCAAGACGCGCGGCATGAAGCAGGTCAAGGTCAGGATACCGGCCGGTGCCAGGGACGGGATGAAGGTCAAGGTGCCGGGTCGGGGGGGCGCTGGGGGGAGCGGCGGTCCGGCCGGGGACCTGTTCGTGGTGACGCGGGTCGAGGAGCACCCCGTCTTCAAGAGGAAGGGCGACGACTTCGTCGTCACGGTGCCGGTAAGCTTCGTCGAGGCGGCGTTGGGGGCCGAGATCGAGGCGCCCAAGCCCGGGGGCGGGACGGTGAGGCTCAGGATCCCGGCGGGCACCCAGAGCGGGAAGCAGTTCAAGGTGAGGGGTGCCGGGGCGCCCAGGACCAGGCGGGGCGGGCCCGAGAGGGGCGACCTCATCGTGCGGGTGGGTGTCGTGGTCCCGAAGAAGCTCAGGCGCCGGGAGCGGGAGATTTTGGAGGCCCTGGCGGAGGAGCGGGACGAGGACGTGAGGGCCGAGTTGTTCAGGAGGGTAGGGTCGTGAGCCTGCGCAAGCGTCCCCTGTACATGATAGGGATAGCATCGGAGCTGATCGGGGTTCATCCGCAGACTTTGAGGATGTACGAGCAGAAGGGCCTGCTCCGCCCGCGGAAGAGCATCAAGAACACGCGCCTCTACTCCCAGGAGGACGTCGAGCTCGGCCGCCACATCCAGCGGCTCACCCAGGAGATGGGGATGAACCTCGCCGGGGTCAGGACCGTGCTCGACCTTGAGGGCCGCGTTGCCAGGCTCGCGGCCGAGAATCGTATGCTGCGCGAGGAGCTCGCGGAGCGAGAGATAGAGCACAGCCGGGACGTCGCCGAGATCCACCAGAGCTACAAGCGGGAGATAGTGCCGATGCCCCGCGGCGAGTTGGCGCGCGCCCGCCAGAACCGGAAGGGACGCTGATGTCCGAGCCGATGCACTGCTACCGCCACCCGAAGAGAGAGACCCGCGTCTCGTGCGCCACCTGCGGGCGCCCGATCTGCACCGAGTGCATGCGCCAGACCGAGGTCGGCATAAAGTGCCCCGACGACGCCAGGCTCCCCCGCAGCGCCCGCGCGGGCGTCATGAAGCCGAACCAGCTCCTCAAGACCCTGCTCGCGGGCGTCGGGATCGCCGCGATCGGCATCTTCGTGGTGGCTTACGTCCTCTTCGCGCTTCCGTTTACGTTGCTCATCTCGGCCGCCGCAGGTTACGGGGCGGGGACCCTGATCTACCGTGCCGGCGGCCGCAACGGCGGTACCGTAGCTATCCTCGTCTCTGTCGTCGCCACCGCGATACCGTTCTTCGTGGTCCTTGGCCCGGGTCTGCTGGAAGGGGTCGTTAACCCCATCCGTCTCGTCGCGATGGTCATAGCAATGATCGCCGCCGGCGTGGCGAACCGCCAGAACTAACCCGCGCGACCCGCAAGGCCACCTGAGGGCCCTCTCGGCCGAAATATTTGGCGCCTACCGCACCCCGCGCCGGGCCGCCGACCCCTCGTTCTGGGTCCGGGTCGGACGGCACGAACCTTGCTTGCGCACCGGCACCGAGATCCAGGCCCCAAAAGGCCCCTACACATCGACTTCAACCCTTACTGTCGGCACGGTTGAACCTCTCCGACACCCATTGCCCCCTGTGGATAACTATGAGAAGCGCCATTGTAAGGCGCAACTATCGGGGATACGGGCGGGCGGGTATGCCCCTCGAGCCTTGTAGAAGACTTGCACTTAACCTTAAGATAAAATTAGACCTGAGAATTAGGGTGAGCATCAAAAAATACTTTCAGAAAGGCTAGCGTAGCCGTAAGGGGCATGCTAGGGTTGCCTGCATGAGAGAAGACATGCAGTACATAAGCGGGGTTTTGGACGAGTTGGAGGCGATC
>JAUJMB010000143.1 GCA_030447045.1 Rubrobacteraceae bacterium
GGGAGATGGGCGGGCAGATGAAGGCCCTGCCGGAGTGGTACTACTACTTCGCCGGAGCCGCCGACAAGATCCAGGGCGAGACCATCCCCTCCCACAACCCAGACTTCTTCGTGTACACGAGGAGGGAGCCGATGGGGGTGGTGGGCGCCATCGTGCCGTGGAACAGCCCGCTCCTGCTGCTGACCTGGAAGCTCGCCCCCGCGCTCGCGGCCGGCTGCACCTTCGTGGTCAAGACCGCCGAGCAGACCCCGGCCTCGACCCTGGAGTTTGCCAGGCTCTTCGAGGAGGCGGGCTTCCCGCCGGGCGTCTTCAACGTCGTCACCGGCTACGGCACCCCCACGGGCTCGGCCCTGGTCCGCCACCCGGGTGTGGACAAGGTGGCCTTCACCGGCTCGACGGAGACCGGCAAGCTGGTGATGAAGGACGCGGCGGACCACCTCGCCAAGGTGAGCTTGGAGCTCGGCGGCAAGTCGCCCAACATCGTCTTCGAGGACGCGGACCTCGACGCCGCCGCCAACGGGGTCGTCTCCGGCATCTTCGCGGCCACGGGGCAGACGTGCATGGCGGGCTCCAGGCTCCTGGTGCACAAGGAGCGCCACGACGAGCTGGTCGAGAGGCTGACCGAGAAGGCAGGCTCCATCAAGCTGGGCAACCCCCTGGAGATGGAGACCGAGATGGGTCCGATAGCCTTCAAGGAGCAGCTCGAGAAGGTGCAGGGTTACGTGGACACCGGCCGGGAGGAGGGGGCCGATCTCGCGTACGGTGGCAAGTCCCCGGAGGACCCCGCCTTGAAGGACGGCTTCTTTATGGAGCCGACAATCCTTACGAACGTGAACAACACGATGAAGGTGGCGCGGGAGGAGATCTTCGGCCCCGTCCTCTCCGTGATCCCCGTCGAGTCCGAGGAGGAGGTCGTCCGCCAGGCCAACGACACGCCTTTCGGGCTTGCGGCGGCCGTGTGGACGAAGGACGTGCAGCGGGCCCACCGCGTGGCCCACGCCCTCAAGGCCGGCACGGTGTGGATCAACGCCTACCGCGCCGTCTCCTTTACCGCGCCGTTCGGGGGCTACAAGCAGAGCGGGATAGGGCGGGAGAACGGGCTGGAGACCCTCAAGGAGTACACCCAGACCAAGACCGTCTGGGTCGAGCTCTCCGGGAAGACGCGCGACCCCTTCACGCTGGGCTAGGAATCCGGACCATCCGAAACCGGAGGGGAAAGGGACGGTGGCGACGCGCACGAACGCTGGCTGCCCTGGTGGGCCCACCAGCGGGGTGGGGCGGATCCGATACGCGGCTCATCACGTTTGCCGCCGTCCGGGTTATCGTGCCGCCCACGTTGCCGTTCCTGGCGCGGACGACACGACAGTCGCTGTTACAAGAGAGGGGAGAAGGGGGCTTGGCCGCATGACCGACCATTCAGACGACGTCCGGGACTTTGCGAGGCGAGAACGGCCGCTTGAGGGGCTTCGGGTCCTGGAGTTCGGATCGCTTATTGCCGGACCTTTCGCGACCAGGATCATGGCCGAGTTCGGGGCCGAGGTGATAAAGGTCGAGCGTCCGGGGGCGGGGGACCCCTTGAGGACCTGGCGCTACGTGGACCCCCGCACGAAGACCTCCCTCTGGTGGGCGCTCCAGTCCCGCAACAAGAAGCTCGTGACGCTGAACGTGGGCCACCCGGACGGCCTCGACCTTGCGAAGCGGCTCGCCGCACAGAGCGACATCCTGGTCGAGAACTTCAAGCCCGGTACCCTTGAGAAGCTGGGGCTCGGGTGGGAGGTCCTCCACGAGGTGAATCCCCGGCTCATCCTGGTGCGCGTCTCCGGCTACGGGCAGACGGGGCCTTACAAGGACAGGCCCGGGTTCGCGAACATCGGCGAGGCGATGGGAGGCATCCGATACATCACCGGCGAGCCGAACCGGGCCCCGGTGAGGAGCGGCATCAGCCTCGGCGACTCGCTCGCCTCGCTCTACGCCGTCATAGGGGCCCTCACGGCGGTGCACGCCCGGGACGTGCGGGGCACCGGCGAGGGGCAGGTGGTCGACGTGGCGCTCTACGAGGCGGTCTTCAACCTCATGGAGTCGATGGTGCCGGAGTACGACGTGGCCGGGATCGTGCGCGAGCGGACCGGCAGCTCCCTCCCCGGCATCACCCCGAGCAACACCTACTGCTCCAAGGACGGCTCCTACGTCGCCATCGGCGGCAACAGCGACGCCATCTTCAAGCGGCTGATGCAGGCCATCGGGCGGCCCGAGCTCGGCGAAGACCCGCGCTACGCGACCAACGCCGACCGCACCGAGCACGCGGACGAGCTCGACTCCCTCATCGAGGACTGGGTCGAGGGGGGTACGGCAGAGGAGATCACGCGGATCCTGGACGAGGCAGACGTCCCGGTGGGCCCGATCTACACCGTCGAAGATATCGTGGCCGACGAACAGTACGAGGCCCGGGAGATGCTCCTCGAAGCCGAGGTGGAGGGCGTCGGGACCGTCAGGATGCCGGGCCTGGCCCCGAAGCTCTCGGAGACGCCCGGCGCTGTCGGGTGGTACGGTGGCGCTCTGGGAGCGCACAACGAGGAGATCTACGGTGGGCTGCTCGCCCTCTCCGCTGATGAGATCGGACGCCTCGCCGAGGAGGGGGCGATCTAGTGGACCTGCCGGCGTTTGTCGAGGTCGTCGAGGTCGGCCCCCGCGACGGGCTCCAGAACGAGAAGCTGAACGTCCCGACGGGGGAGAAGGTCGCCCTGATCGAAGCCCTCGCCGCCGCGGGGCTCCGGCGGTTCGAGGCGACCTCGTTCGTCTCCCCGCGGGCGATCCCCCAGCTCGCCGACGCCGAGGACGTGATGGCCGGGTTGCGGGCGGGCGACGGGGTGCTCTACGGCGCCCTGATCCCGAACGAGCGGGGCTACGAGCGGGCGAAGGCCGCGGGTGTCGGCGAGGTCGTAATCGTGGGCGCGACGACCGAGAGCTACTGCCGGAAGAACCTCAAGATGTCGGTGGACGAGGCCCTCGACGGCTTCGCGCCCATCGCCGAGCGGGGCCGGGAGGACGGCATCCACGTACGGGCCAATGTATCGACCGTCTTCGGCGACCCCTTCGAGGGCCGGCCCGGCCTCGACGAAGTGCTCCGCGTCGTTACGAGGGTCGTGGAGGCCGGCATAGACGACATAGCGCTCTCCGACACCATAGGCATAGCGAACCCCCGCCAGGTATTCGAAGTATTCACGGCGGTGCGCGAGGCCCACCCCGGCGTCACGTTCGGGGCGCACTTCCACGACACGCGCGGGCTGGCCGCGGCGAACACCGTGGCCGCGCTTCGGGCCGGAATCTCGACCTTCGACTCCTCGGTCGGCGGGCTAGGCGGCAGCCCCAACGCTCCCGGCGCGGGGGGGAACGCGGCGACGGAAGACCTAGTCTACATGCTAGCGCAGATGGGGAGCGAGACCGGCGTGGACCTGGAGAGGCTCATGGACGCCGCCGACCTGCTCGAGAGCCTCGTCGGCCACCCGTTGAACACGCGGATCGAGCGCCCGCTTCTCGCCGACCCGGGCGCCGACGGGTAGGGGAGGAAGGGGATCCCCCGGGCGGGACTAGAACGGCTCCGCGACCGGGCGCCAGCCCTCCGGGATGCCGGACCCGGCCGGCGCCACGGAGACCTGGGGGAGGCGGCCGGGGATGAGCGTGGTAAAGACCACGCCGAGCTGCCTCTCTTCGCCGTCGAAGGCCCTGCAGGCGAGCACGATGCGCGAGCCTCCGCCAACGGCCTCCGGTCCGGCCGTGAGGCCGGGGTAGGGCGGCTCGAAGCGGAGCCGGTACCGTCGGTGGACGGGACCCATCTCCTCCCCGAGGCGGCGGGCCAAGATGAGAAGGTCCCCCGCGTCGCACTCGGCGGGGAGGCGGCCACCGAGGCTCCGCACGGCGTGCGTCGTGAGCGCCGCCGACACGAAGAGGCGCCGCGCTTCGAGGTCGAGGGCTGGGTCCATGGGCTCCCGGGTGTGGCGTGTTCGCCGGCCGTTCTCTTCACGCGCATCCTAGCAGTCACCCGCGCACCTTGTGCCCCCGCATACTGGAGGAACCGAGCATGACCGAAAGGCAGAACCTCACCCGCAAGATACTCGCCGGGCACCTGGCCGCGGGCGAGTTGGTCCCCGGGGAGGAGGTGGACCTGTCGGTGGACCAGATCCTGATAGAGGACGCCACCGGCTCCATGACCGCCCTCCAATTCGAGGCGCTCGGGGTGGATCGGGTCGCCGTCCCGCTCGCGGTGATGTACGTGGACCACAACGTGCTTCAGCTCGACGACAAGAACATGGACGAGCACCGCTACCTGCAATCTTTCTCGGCGCGCTACGGCGTCTTCTACTCCCGCCCCGGCAACGGCATCTCCCACTACGTGCA
>JAUJMB010000144.1 GCA_030447045.1 Rubrobacteraceae bacterium
CGAAGGCGGCGCCGTCCACGCCGGCTGCAACGTGGAGAACGCCTCCTACGGGCTCACGATCTGCGCCGAGCAGAACGCCGCGACCACCATGATCTCGGCAGACCCGGACGACCGGAAGATAAGGTTCGTGGCGGTCTTTAGCCCGAACGCCTCGCCGTGCTTCCCCTGCGGGGCGTGCCGGCAGCTCCTGCGCGAGTTCGGCTGCGAGGAGGTGCTGGTGGAGGACTCCTCGGGCCTGCGCCACTACCCGTTCGACCAGATCCTGCCAAACTCCTTCGGCCCGGAAGCCCTGTGAGGGGCCCCGACTTAAACGGCACGGACGGCCACAGGAGCGGCTTCGTCGCCGTCGTCGGCAGGCCGAACGTGGGGAAGAGCACCCTGGTGAACCGGCTCGTGGGGGAGAAGGTCTCCATCACCTCCCCGAGGCCGCAGACGACGCGCAGCCCGATCCGGGGCGTGCGCAACGGCAAGGACTACCAGGCCATCTTCGTCGACACCCCGGGCTCCCAGAAGCCGCGCGACACCCTGCGCGCCCGCATGCAGGAGCAGGTCATCGACAGCCTCTCGGGCTCGGACATCGTCCTGTTTCTGCTCGACGCCCCGCAGGCCGCGGAGGGCATCGGCACCGGCGACCGCTACGTCGCCCGCCTGGTGGCCAACAGCGGCACCCCGGCGATGGCCTGCCTGAACAAGGTGGACCTGCTCGACAAGCCGACGCAGGTGCTGCCCGCCGTGCAGGCCGTCTCCGAGCTCGGGGACTGGCGGGAGGTCTTCCAGATCAGCGCCTCGGAGGGCACGAACCTGGACGCCCTGATGGACGCCGTCGTCCGGATGCTGCCCCCCGGCCCCAAGTACTTCCCCGAAGGGACCGTCACCGACTACCCCGAGTCCCTCATCCTGGCCGAGTACATAAGGGAGAAGGCCCTGAACGTGCTGCGGGAGGAGGTGCCGCACGCGGTCATGGTCGAGGTGGACGAGGTCGAGCGCAAGGAGAACGTCACGGTCGTCTACGCCATCATCCACGTCGAGCGGAGCACCCAGCGCATGATCGTGCTCGGCAAGGGCGGCAAGACGATCAAGAAGATCGGCACCGAGGCCCGCCGCGACGTCGAACGCCTGCTCGGCGCGAAGATCTACCTAGACCTGAAAGTGAGGGTCAGCCCTGGATGGCGCAGCGACAAGAAGTTCCTGGAGCGGTTGGGTTTATAATTACCCGCGGTGTCGTGGCGTCTAGCGGGGAGAAGCGGAGAATTGGCGATGAGGGTGCGGGAGTTCGCGAAGACGGTGGACCACACCCTTCTGAAGCCGGACGCCACCGAGGAGCAGATAGTAACCCTCTGCGGGGAGGCAGCTAGGTACCACTTCGCGGCCGTGTGCATCCCGCCGTGCTACGTGCGGCTCGCCGCGAAAGAGCTCCGAGGCACGGACGTGAAGGTGGCGACGGTGGTCTCGTTCCCGTTCGGCAACGACGCGACGGCGGTCAAGACGGCGGCGGTGCGGGAGGCGATCACGCGCGGCGCCTCCGAGATCGACGTGGTGATCAACATCTCGAAGTTCCTCTCCGGCGAGTTCGACTATGTCGCCGACGAGCTCGCGAGCCTCACCCAGGAGGTCAGCGTCGTCGCGATGAACAACGGCCTCAACGACGTGGTGATGAAGGTCATCATCGAGACGGCGTACCTTTCGGACAAGATGAAGCGGCTCGCCACCCAGATCGTGGCCGCAAGCGGCGCGGACTTCGTGAAGACCTCGACGGGCTTCGGCCCCGGCGGCGCCACCGTAGAGGACGTCGCCCTGCTGCGCGAGGAGGCGCCGGAGGGGCTTGCCGTCAAGGCCTCCGGCGGCATCAGGACGTTGGATGACGCGCTGGACATACTCAACGCCGGCGCCTCGAGGCTCGGCATGAGCGCGAGCGTCGCCGTGATGGAGGAGGCCGAGGGTGGCGGTCTACAAGAGTAAGGGGATCGTGCTCCGGTCCATCCGCTACGGCGAGGCGGACCGCATACTCGACCTCTACACCCGCGACGCCGGCCTCGTCTCGGCCATCGCCAAGGGCATCCGCCGCACGAAGAGCCGCTTCGGCGCCCGCCTGGAGCCCCTCTCGTGCGTGGACTTCGTGGCTTATAGCGGGCGCACCCTCGACACGATCACGCAGGCCGAGACGCTCCGCAGCTTCCACGGCGTCCGCGAGAACCTGGCCCGCTTCGAGGCCGCCGCCGGCATGGTCGGCTCCGTCCGCGCCCTCTCCGGCGGCGACGAGGCCGACCGGAGGGTCTTCAACCTCCTCTACAACGCCCTCGACGCCCTCGAGTCGCGCGACTCGGGCTTCGAGTCGGTCGAGGCAGCCCTCGGCCTCAAGCTCTCCATCCTCGCCGGCTACGCCCCGCAGCTCGACAACTGCCTGAACTGCGACGCGAACCTCGACGAGGCCCCCGAACCCCTGCACTTCGCCCCCGAGCACGGCGGCGTGCTCTGCGCCGGGTGCCGCTCCTCCACCGCCGACGCCTTCCCGATGGCGCCCGGCACGCTGGAGCGCCTCCGCGAAACCGTGGAGCGCCCCGTCCGCGACGCCCCGCCAGGCGAAGACCTCCGCGAGAGCGTGCTGCGCGTCGTCCGCGCCCACGTCCTCGCCCACGCCCCCGGAAACACGCGCTCCGCCGTGAAGCTCTCCTCCCGCTCCCGCCGCCCCGCGTGAAGCCGGGGGAGACGACGGCCATCCCCGGTTGGGACTGGGCCTGCGAGAGGAGCGCCGGACGCGTTCGACCCGAGACCCCGGACGGCGTGCGCAACGAGTTCCAGCGGGACCGGGACAGGATCATCCACGCCAAATCCTTCCGCCGCCTCATGCACAAGACCCAGGTCTTTATAGCCCCAGACGGCGACCACTTCCGCACCCGCCTCACCCACACCCTGGAGATGATGCAGGTCTCGCGCACCATCGCCCGCGCCCTCGACCTCAACGAAGACCTCGCCGAAGCCATAGCCCTCGGCCACGACCTCGGACACACCCCCTTCGGCCACACGGGCGAAGAAGCCCTCGCCTCGGCCCTCGCCCGACACGGACGGACCTTCCGCCACAACGAACACTCCCTGCGCGTCGTCGACCACCTGGAGCGGGAAGGCGACGGTCTAAACCTCACGTTAGAGGTCAGAGACGGTATACGTAACCATACAGGAAAAGGTTATCCATCTACGCGAGAGGGAGAGATAGTGCGGATCGCGGACCGCATCGCCTACGTCAACCACGACGTGGACGACGCGTTGCGTGCGGGGATCATCCGGTTCGAGGACCTGCCGGAGGGCCCGATCTCCGCCCTCGGCGAGAAGATGAGCCGGCGCATAGACGCCCTCGTCCGCGACATGATCTCTACATCTAAACAGAAGGGTGAGATAGCCCTCTCGGACCAGAGGTACGGGGCGTTGATGGAACTGAGGGCCTGGCTCTTCCGGAACGTGTACCGTGGCGGCGGGCGCTCGCGGGAGAACGAGAAGGCCGCCCGGGTCGTCAGGGACCTCTTCGAGCACTACCTGCAACACGAAGAGGCGAGGACCAGGAGCGACACGGAGCCCGTCGTGGAGACGGTGGACTTCGTGGCCGGCATGACCGACCGCTACGCCCTTGCGACCTACAGGAGGCTCTTCCTGCCGCAGGGTGAGATCTTCGCCTGAGCGACGATACCCGAGCATACGGTTCCCAAAAGACCGGCGAGGTCGTCGTGAGGGGGAAGCCCAGCTTACAAACACCCGGCCGGCAGGTTCCCGTCTAGGGCTAGTCCCTGATCGTTCAGCCCGTGTTGAGGAGGCCCGAGGAGATCCCCGAGACCGTCAGCAGCAGGGTCTTCAGGACGCCCTCATGTTCCGGGGAGTCCTCGGGGAGATCCCGCAGCCGGCGCAGGAGGCTGACTTGGACGTAGGAGAGCGGGTCCACGTAGGGGTTCCTGAGGCGGATCGAGCGCTGCAGGACTGGGGTGTCGTCGAGCAGGTTCTCGGAATCCGTGACGAGGAGCAGGGCGTCGACGCCCCAGGCGGCGTGCTCCGCCGAGATCCTGGCCCACATCCGGTCCCTGACGCCCTCGTCTCGAACGAGGTAGGTGTAGGAGTGGGCGATCCTGAGGTCGCTCTTGGCGAGGGTCATCTGCATGAAGTCCACGAGCGTCCGGAAGAAGGGCCAGCCGCGGTACATCCGTCGCCGAGACGAGGGGGTGCTCGAAAAAGAGCAGGGTCCGCTCTATCTCCTGCGTAACCTCGGGCCGCCTGACGCTGAGCTCGTCCGTCTGCCAGAGGACGGTGATCTCCTCGGCGAGGCCCTCCTCGATCCGGCGCCGTTCCTTCTCTGTGAGCGACGGCGACTCGAGGCCGGCCAGCATCTCGCCGACCCGCTCGTGCT
>JAUJMB010000145.1 GCA_030447045.1 Rubrobacteraceae bacterium
ACCCAGCCCGAGCCCTCGACGCCGTAGCCGCAGGCCACGCCGGTCACGCGCACGGTTCGGCTGGCGGCCGAGCGCACGTCCGGGTCCGAGACGATGCCCGCCTTCGGGGGGGCGACGTTGGTATCCGGGCCCTGGATCTCGGGCAGCGGGTCGAACTCCGCCACCGCCCGGGTGAGCAGCCCGGCCGGCATCCGCTCCTCCAGCGACCGCAGTATCCTCGACTCCTCCACGGCGGGGCGGAGCCCCGCGAGCGGGGGGGATTGCAGGGCGAGCACCCCGACGGCCCACACGAGCACGAGCGAGAGGGCCAGGCCCAAAGCGCCGCCGCCTATGTTGTCCAGGGCCGTCGAGGCCGGGTTCGAGAGCCGGTTGCGCAGGGAGCCCCCTACGAGGCGGGCCAGGATCTCCCCCAGCACCGCGAACGCCACGACGCTGATGAGCGTGACCCCCACGCGGTAGACCGGGTTGCCCCCGTCCGGCACGAGGGATGAGGCGACCCTGGACCCCACCGAAGCCCCGACCACAACCCCCACGAGCGAGAAGACGCCGGCGAGAAACCCGGTGCGCATCCCCCGCAGCACCGCCAGCAACACGAAGAGCGCGATAAAGATGTCCAGCGCCGCCATCTGCGGAATTCTACATGGTCGGTCCGCCGCCCACGCCTCCTCTCTAGGCCCACCCCCTTCAAAAACCCCCGGCCGCAAACGAACCGTCGCCCGACGCGCCAGGCAAACCGCCCTCGCCCAGCCCCCCGAAACCACCCACCCCGTGGGGGCGGGTTTCGAACCCCCCGCGTGCGAGGAGAGGCAAGAGGGTGCCGGCGTCTCTACCAGCGCCCGCACGACAGACGGGGCCTTGGCACCCGAAGGCGCGGTGGGCCGGCGAGCGCGCCTGGCCAGCGTGCTAACATCTCCCCATGAGAGCCGCCGAGTTTCTGCCCGAAGTACAGAAGACCCTCGAAGCGAGGGGCGAACCGGGCTACCGCCTGGCCCAGGCCTACTCCGCGCTTACGGTAGGCCTCGTGCGCGACTGGGAGGAGGCGACGAGCCTGCCCAAGGGCCTGCGCGAGGCCCTGAACGAGGCCGCGCCCGCTGCGGCGCTCGACCTGCGCAACGCCTCCAGGGCTACGGACGGGACCAGGAAGTACCTCTTCCACACGCACGACGGGCACGCCATCGAGACGGTCATGATCCCGGAGAGGGGAAGGCACACCGTCTGCATCTCGACGCAGGTCGGGTGCCCGATGGCCTGCAAGTTCTGCGCGACGGGGCTGCTCGGGATCAAGCGCAACCTGAAGGCGCGCGAGATCGCCGAGCAGGTCCTCGTCGCCGCCCGCGACGTCGCGCCCGAGAGGGTCTCGAACGTCGTGGTGATGGGTATGGGCGAGCCGATGCTCAACTACAACGAGACCGTAAAGGCCCTCAGGGTCCTGAACGACGGGGATGGGTTCAACCTCGCCGCGCGGCACATCGCCGTCTCCACGAGCGGCCTGATAGACAAGATAAGGCGCTTCGCCGACGAGCCCGAGCAGTTCCACCTGGCGATCTCGCTGCACACGCCCTTCGATGACGAGCGGGCCGAGATCATGCCGGTGGCCTCCCGCCACTCTATCGCCGAGCTCATGGACGCCGCCCGCTACTACGCGAACAAGACCCGCCGCAAGCTGTTCTTCGAGTACACGCTGCTGGCCGGCGTGAACGACCAGCCCCGCCACGTCGAGGCGCTGGCGGAGCTCTTGGACCACCCCCTTTACCACCTGAACCTCCTGCGGTTCAACTGGACGGACACGGGGTTCTCCGCGACGAGCAAGGGTGAAGCGAAGGCGTTCTTGCGCCACGCGCGGGAGCTCGGGCTCTCGGCGACGCTGCGGCCGAGCCGGGGGCAGGACATCGACGCCGCCTGCGGCCAGCTCGCCGCGAAGGACCTGCGCGGCCGGCCCGGGGGTGTCGCGCGGCCTACCCTTGTTAGCCTGGGTGAGTAGTCCTTCGAACGAAGGGAGCATCATGAGACGCTCGTCCGTCGCTCGTGCCCTCCTGGCTTCGGTGCGCCTCGTCGGCTTTGGGGCGGCGCTCTGCGCCTTCGTGCTGTGGGTCGTCTTCTTCGTCGGTGACGCGCGCGCACTGGAACAGGACTTCGGCATTACCACGGGCACGCTCGTGGTGGACGCGGTCATGGCCACGCTCGCCCTGGTAGCGGCCTGGGCGTCCTTCCGGCCGGCGCCCCTGGTCCTGGTGGCGGTCTCCGCCGTCTCGTTCCTACCCGTGGGGTTCTATACGTTGCTCTTGCCCGGCTACTTTAGCTGGATCGGAATCTGCAATCTGTCGTGCCTGGCCGCCGGGCTGCTTATGGCGGTCTGCGCCCGGCTCGCGAGGGCGGAGGGCCAAGGGGCGGTAGGGTAGAAGGGTTGAAGGACGAGCCTTCTGAGAGGCTAGATCCCCGGGCAAAGACGGTGT
This sequence comes from Rubrobacteraceae bacterium, assembly GCA_030447045.1. Next base: position 2,454 of record JAUJMB010000145.1, read on the forward strand.
GGAGGATCTCGGCCGCCCTCAACATGATCCCGCTTCTCGCGGCCGGCATCTTCGGGAGCTTCGCGCTGCTCCGTTGGGCTGACGTCTCCGCGTTCTTGGGGATTCTGCCCGCGCTCGTGGTGCTCGGTCTGGCAATCTTCTCCGTCTTCGTCGCCCCCGGGTTGAGGTGGCGCCGGTGGCGCTACGAGATCCGGCCGGACGAGGTGGATCTGCAGCGTGGGGTGTGGTGGGTGAGCCGTACGCTGGTGCCGCTGGCCCGCATCCAGCACGTGGACACGCGGCAGGGGCCCCTGCAGCGGCGCTACGGGCTCTCGACGGTCGTCTTCCACACGGCGGCCGGCCCGAACCAGATCCCAGAGCTCTCCACCCCGATAGCCGCCGAGGCCCGCGACCGGATCGCGGACCTCACCAGGGAGCAGGATGAGCTCTGAGGCGGGGCCCTTCCTGCGCCTCCACCCCGCGGCCATGCTCATCGCGGCGCTCGGGACGATCCGGCGCTCCGTAAGCGCGACGATAGTCCCGGGCGTGGTCTTCCTCTTCAGCCAGGGGCTCAGCCCGTGGACCATCGCCCTGGTGCTGGGCGGGCTGGCGATCGTGGCGGCGCTGGCGGCCGTCTGGGGCTTTCTCTCGTGGAGGGCCACGACCTACGGGGTCGTGGGGGGGTCTTTTCGCCTGCGCCAGGGCGTCCTCCAGAAGAGCGAGCGGACGATACCCCTGGAGCACGTCCAGTCCGTCGACACGGTGCAGGGGGTAGTCCAGAGGGCCTTCGGCGTCTACGAGGTGCGCGTCGAGACGGCGGGCGGCGGGGCTTCGGAGCCGGACGCCTCGCTGCCGGCGTTGAGCCGCGGGGCGACCGAGGAGCTGCGGCGCGGGATCGAGGGCGCGAGGAGGGAGCCGGTCGGCGTCGAGGAGGCCCCTGGGCCCCGTGTACTGCGGCGGCTCTCGACGAGGGACCTCCTCATAGCCGGCGCCACGAGCGGACAGATAGGCGTGGCCCTCTCCCTGCTCGCGGTCGGCTCCCAGGTCTTCGACGAGTTCCTCTCCGAGGCCTTTCTCCGGGACCTCCTCGAGTCGCTGGCGCCGAACGCGCTGGTGGTGGCCCTGATCCTCATCCCCGCGGTCGCCCTCTTCGCGTGGCTGCTCGCCATCGCCGGCACGGTGCTCGCCCACTTCGGCTTCACCCTCTCTCGCGAGGGGGATTTCCTGTACATCAAGCGGGGCTTGCTGGAGCGGCGAGAGGCCACGATCCCGCTAGGGCGCATCCAGGCCGTCCGGGTTTCGGAGGGCCTGCTGCGCCAGCCCTTCGGACTGGCCTCCCTGCGCGTGGAGAGCGCGGGCTACGGCGAGGACGCGGGGGTCTCGGCGGTCATGTTCCCGCTGCTGCCCTTCGACGAGGTCCAGGCCCTGCTGCGCGAGGCCGCCCCCGAGTTCGCCGTCTCCCCGCCGCTCAACCCGCTGCCGCGCCGCGCCCTCCGCCGCTACGTCTTCAGGGCCTGCGTCCCCGCCATGATCCTTGCCGCCGCGGGCGCGCTGGCCTCGCTCCTGCTCTTCGACGCCCTCCTCGGGCTCCTGGCGGTCGGGCTGTTGCCGCCCTTCGCCCTCTACGGCTGGCTGCGTTTCCGGGACGCGGGGTGGGCGCTCGAGGGCGACCGCCTCGTGGTGCGGTCGCGGGGCCTCGCGCGGGTGACCGTCGTGGCGCCCCGGCGCAGGCTCCAGTCTCGCAGCGTCTTGCAGAACCCCTTGCAGCGGCGCCTCAGGCTCGCCACCTTCGGGACCGAGGTGGCTTCCGGTACCGGCGGTTCGTCCCTCGTGGTTGACGACCTGGGCTTCGACGACGCGAGGCGCCTGGCCGGGGCGCTCTCCGCGCGGGCCGACGCGCCGAGAGGCTGGGAGGGGTCGGTCCCCTGAACCGGCCGCGGTCCC
>JAUJMB010000146.1 GCA_030447045.1 Rubrobacteraceae bacterium
CCGCCGAAGGGAAGGTGGCTCTCCCAGTGGTTCGAGGAGGTGTTTATGTTGACCCATCCGGTTCGCACCGCCTCGGCGAAGCGCAGGCCCCGCTTCAGGTCTTTTGTAAAGACGGCGGAGAGCAGCCCGTAGGGGGAGGAGTTGATCGTCCGTATCGCCTCCGCTTCATTGCGGATGACGGTGGCGGGGATGATCGGGCCGAAGGTCTCCTCCTTCGAGACGCGCATGTTGGTGCTGACGTTGCCCAGCACCGTCGGTTGGTAGTAGAGGTCCGTGGGGAAGCCCTCTGCGCGGGAGCCGCCGGAGATCAGCTCGGCGCCGCCCTCGAGGGCGTCGGAGATGTGCCCGTCCATCTTCTCGGCCGTCGGCTCGTTGTTGAGCGGGCCGAGCGTGGTCGTCGGGTCGAAGGGGTCGCCGAGCCTGACCCCGCGCTCCATCGCGCGCCCCAGCTCGTCGAGGTAGGCGTCGTAGGCCCTCTCGTGCACCAGGAAGCGCTCCCCGGCGGTGCAGCTCTGGCCGGCGCCCAGGAAGGCTGAGGTCAGGCTCTCCTCGGCGGCGGCTTCGACGTCGGCGTCGTCCAGGATCACCATCGGCCCGTTGCCGCCCATCTCCAGGAGGAGCGCCTTGCCCGCGGCGCGGGCCGCCACCTTCTGCCCGGTCTCGATGGACCCGATAAAGCCGACGGCCTGGGTGCCGGGGTTGGCCGCCACCTCGTCCCCGACCTCGGCCCCCGGGCCGCAGACCATGTTGAAGACGCCGGCGGGCAACCCGGCGTCCACGATGCACTCGGCCAGCTTGACGGCGCACACGGACGTCGAGGGGGCCGGCACCCAGACCACCGCGTTCCCCGAGGCCAGGGCTGGGGCGATCATCTCGGCCGGCATGGTGTAGGGCCAGTTCCAGGGGCTGATCACGCCGACCACCCCGCGCGGGACCCTGTAGAGCAGGACCCGCTTGTCCGCGTGGACGGAGGGCGGCATCGAACCCTCGAGGCGCGTGGTCTCGGCGGCGGCCATCGTGAAGTACTCGATGAGCTCGTCCACCTCGTCGTAGGCCTCGGCCTCCAGGGGCTTGCCCTGGTCCAGGGTAAGGGTGCGGGCCAGATCTTCGCGGCGCTCCTCGATGATCTCCGCGACGCGCTCCATCGCCGCCGCCCGCTCGAAGGCCGAGAGGGCGGCCCACGAGCCCCAGGCATCGTTCGCGGCCCTTATGGCGCGCCTGACGTCCCCGCGGGTGCCCCGGGGGACGGTACCTATCTTCTCCCCCGTGGCCGGGCTCGTCGCCTCCATGCGGTCGTCGGACTCGGAGTCCGTCCACCTTCCCGCCACGTACATGGGGTAATCCTTGGTCGTGATCATATTACGAGGTTCCTTTCCGCCAGCGGCGCCGGGGACGCCGCTTCCTTCACGAGGTCCGCGCACTTCTCCCCGATCATCATGCAGGTGATGCAGGGGTTGGTCCCTATCATGGTCGGGAAGACGGAGGCGTCGGCGACGCGCAGCCGGCCCACACCCCGCACGCGCAGCTGCGGGTCGACCACCGCGCGCGGGTCGTCCGCAGCACCCATCCGGCAGGTGCCCGCGGGATGGTAGACGGTATTCGCCGTGCGGCGCGCGTACTCGGAGATCTCCTCGTCCGTCCTGACGTTAGGGCCGGGGGCGAGCTCGCGCTTGACCCAGGGCCTGAGCGCGGGCTGCCCGGCGATGGCGCGCGCGAGCTTGACGCCTTCCGTTATGACCCGGTCGTCGTAGCCGTCGGGGTCGGTAAAGTAGCGGAAGTCGATCAGGGGCGGCGTCGACGGGTCCAGAGAGCGCAGCCGCACGACGCCCTCGCTCCTCGCGCGCATCACGTTCGGGGTCAGGCAGAACGCCTGCTCGGCGGTCGGGTAGCCGAGCTGGGCGGTGTTGAGGTCGAAGGCGCTGGTGCCGAAGTGGAACATCACGTCCGGCTCCTCGGCGTCGGGGTCGGTGCGGGCGAAGAGCGCCGCCTCCCAGCCCTGACGCGACATCGTGGGCACGGGCCTCGTCGCCTCCCACATCACCACCCCCTCGGGGTGGTCCAGGAGGTGCTCCCCGACGCCGGGCACGTCGACCATAACCGGAACGCCGACGTCGTAGAGGTGCTCCGCCGGGCCGATCCCGGAGAGCATCAGGAGCTTCGGCGTGTCGAAGGCGCCGCAGCAGACGACGACCTCGCGACGGGCGCGGATGGTGCCCCGGTCGGTCTCGGCGCCCACCGCGTCGCCGTGGTCGTCGAGCAGGATGCGGTCAATTTTGGTGTCCGTCAGGAGCGTGAGGTTCGGCGGCAGCTCGCCGATGGGGTGGAGGTAGGCCACCGAGCTAGACTGGCGGATGGCCCCGCGCGCGTTGAGCTGGAGCCAGCCCACCCCCTCCCGGAGCTCCTCCTCGTTAAAGCGGATGGACGGAAAGCCCGCCTGCCGGGCCGCCTCTACGAAGGCCTCGCTGCAGGTGTTGCCGGGCAGGACCGTCTCGATGTTTACGCGGTCGAAGAGCCTGTCGAAGTAGGGACGCACGTCCTCTGGCCCCCACCCCGCGGCACCGGCCCCCTCCCAGATCCTCAGGTCCACGTCCGGGGTGCGGAAGGCGATGGCCGAGTTGTGCGAGCTGCAGCCGCCAAGCATCTTGCCGCGGCTGTGCCGGATCAGGCCGTTCCCGCGCTCCTGCGGCTCTATCAGGTAGTCGTAGTCGAGCTCCGTGCCGAGCAGGTTGACCCAGTTCCAGAGCTCGAGTATCCGCCAATCACCCTCGTCGGATGGCCCGGCCTCTACCAGGCACACGCTCGTCCCGGGGTCCTCGGCGAGGCGGGCGGCCACCACGGCCCCCGCCGTGCCGCCTCCGAGGACGAGGTAGTCGAATTCGGCCTTTTTGAGCATGCTACCCCTCCAGAGTTTCGCCGGGGTTGGCGGAGACCGGTTCGGGGTCCGCCGCGGTGCGCTCCAGGGCCTGCCTCCTGGGCTCCAGGTACTCCGCCGGCGCCCCCTGCTCCTCCATAAACGAGATCGCGTCGGCTATCAGGGCCCGGCCCTCTTCGACCTGCGAGTCCCAGATGTCGACCTGCTCGTGCGGGTCGGTGGTCAGGTCGTACATCTCCGGCGTGTCCGTAGGCCCGCCGAAGATCACGGACCTCTCGGGGGTGGTGATGGTGATCGGCATGTAGCTCGCTATGCGCCGGGGCCGGGAGTCCACGGCGGTGGTCATCTCGCCCTCCGCGAAGTACAGCGGCCACGAGCTGACCACGAACGGCCTGTGCTCGTCCTTTTTGCCGGTAAGCACGTCCGCGAACGAGCGCCCCTGCATCGCCTCCGGGCCCGGGCGCTCGACGCCCGTCAACTCGAGGATGGTGGGCGTCAGGTCCGGCGCCGTCGTCATCGCCGACCGGCGGCCCGGCTCCATCCCCGGGACGCGCGCCATCAGGGGGACCCTCGTGATCTCCTGGTACAGAGGCGACCAGCCGACGGTCAGCAGCCACGACTCCCTGAGCCACGCCGGCACGTTGGCGTTCTGCGCGATGTCTACGATGCCCGCGTCCAACGTGTTGAGCCACTCGGCCTTGCCGAAGTAGTCGTGCTCGCCGAAGTAGAAGCCGTGATCGCTGGCAAAGAAGACAAGGGTGTTGTCCGTCAGGTTCAGGGCGTCCAGCTTCGCCAGGAGCCGGCCGATCCAGAAGTCCACCATCGTAACCTCGCCGCAGTACGTCGCGTGCGCGAGCTCGACGTCGTCTTCCCCGAGGCCGGCCTCCCTCCAATTCGCGTAGCTAGGGTAGATCTGGCGCCCGTCGTACCCCTTCCTGTACTTGGCCGTGTAGTACTCGGGCGCGTCCCACGGCTCGTGCGGGTCCCACGTGTCCACGTAGAGGAAGAACTGCTCGTCGTGGTGGCGCTCCAGCCACCCCTCGGCCTCGGTCATGGTGCGCGCCACGAGCCGGTCCTCTTCCCTCCTCCACGTCGAGCGGTAATCGGAACGCTCGTGGGGCCTGGTGTCGTCCCCCTGACCCCTCACCCAGATAAAGTCGTCGAAGCCCCGATCGTACCCGAACCGGTTGCGGATAAAGTACGGCGTGTCCACCACCCCCATCGTGGTGTACCCGGCCGAGGACAGGAGCCCCGGCAGCGTGTGCAGGGTCAACCACAGGGGCTCCCAACCCATAAAGGTGTAGGAGAAGTTCCCCGTAAGCATGTCCGCCCTGGCAGGCATGGTGGGGAAGGAAGAGATCACGTGTTGGTCGAACACGACCGACTGACGCGCGAAGGCGTCGAGGTTCGGCGTGTGTATGTACGGGTTGCCGTAGGCTCCCAGATGGTCCCGGCGGAAGGTATCCGCGACGATAACCACGACGTTGGGGCGAGCTTGGTC
>JAUJMB010000147.1 GCA_030447045.1 Rubrobacteraceae bacterium
TAGATCGCGCGCTCGGAGCCTCCGAGGCGGAACTGGGGCCAGCGGCGCATGAGCTCGTCGGGGTCGAGCAGCTCGTAGTCGAAGCCGTGCTCCTCGAAGGCGGCGACGTAGCCCTCGACGTTTCGGGTGCCGACCTTCTGCGGGTCTCGTCCGGTCGGGTCCTCGATGATCAGGCCGCCGGTCTTTAGGAGCACCTGGACGCCCGACTCTTCTTCGATCTCGTGCCAGGCCTCGTAGGCGTGGGGGGCGAGGGCGGCGTACTGCGACTGGTGCTGGGCGAGCCGGATGATCCGGGAGTGGTCCTGGGAGGCGCCCCGCGCGTGGCCCAGCTCGAACTGCTCCAGGCCGAGCACCGCCGGTCCCAGCTCCCTGGAGAGCCAGTAGAGGGCCGCAGAGCCCAGGCCCCCGCACCCGACGACGATCGCGCTGTATCTCGTGTCCATGCCCGAAATGTAGAAGCGCCCTCTGGCGGCGTCCAATACGTTTTTCGAAGGGGACGATAAGCCAGGCTTATGGGTCGATTCGTTGTGTAAATTGCCCCGTTCATCCTGACCGCGAAAGGAGTACAGTACGGTTACGCAGAGTCGAGGTACGGGCGGACCGCATATGGAACTCAGGCACCTAAGGTACTTCGTCGCGGTGGCCGAGGAGCTGAACTTCAGCCGGGCGGCCGGGCGGATGTACCTCTCCCAGCCGGCATTGAGCCAGCAGATCCGCAAGCTCGAGCGGGAGCTCGGCGTCGCCCTCTTCGACCGGACCAAGAACCACGTGGCGCTGACGGAGGCCGGGATGGTCCTGCTGGAGGGCGCCCGCAGGGTTCTCGTGATGGTCGAGCAGACGGCTCGCGAGGCCAGGGAGGTCGGCGGCGCCGAGACGCGCCACCTGAAGGTGGGGTTCCCGGAGTACGCCAACCACACGCCCGTCGCGGACGCCCTGCAGACCTTCCGCCGGCGCTACCCGTACGTCGAGCTCGAGGAGCACGAGACTTTCACGCTGCAGGAGACGCTCCAGCAGATCGACAAGCTGCACAGGGGCACCCTCGACGTCGGCTTCATGCTCAGGCCAGAGAGGGACGACATCCTGGAGGTGGAGCACGTCCTCGACATAGAGCTCGTGGCCGCCCTTCCCGCGGAGCACCCCCTCGCCGGCAGGGACGAGGTCCGCCTGAGGGAGCTATCAGAGGAGCGCCTCATCCTCTTCTCGCGCACCTTCCACCCCCGCTCCTACGACTACGTGGTCGGGTGCTGCAGGGAGGCCGGCTTTGAGCCCAAGGTCGTACAGCGCAAGGAGCCGCAGCTGTACTCGGGGGCGACGACCTACAGGATGGTGGCCGCCGGCATCGGGGTCGGCATCGTCGCCAGGCCCGTGGTCTCCGGGTACCGGCCCTACGACGTCGTCTTCAAGCCCCTGCGGGAGCCCGCGCCGGCGCTCGACCTCGTGGCGGCCTGGCGGCGCGACGACCCCTCCTCCAACCTGCAATCGTTTCTGGAGGTGGTCCGGGAGCTCACCCCTGGCGCGGGCGGCACCGCCGCCGCGCCGAACGCAAGCCCCATCGTGGGGGCTTGATCCCGGAGGGCCCGGCGGCTACGCGGTCGCGAAGCGGCTGATCGTGCGCCGCGGGCGGATCTCGCCTAGCTCCCCGGCGAAGATGCGGTAGTAGGCCACCTCCTCGCGGGTGCGCAGCGGCGGCTCGACCTCGTAACGCTCGCGCTCGAACTCCTCCTCGGTGACGGACTCTTCCATGCGCTCCTGAAGGACGGAAGCGGCGCCGGAGCCGTCGCCGAACTGGGCCTTTTTGCGCCAGAGAAAGTCGTCCGGCAGCCAGCCGTCGAAGGCCTGGCGGAGGAGGCGTTTCTCCGGCTGGCCCTCGCCCGCCAGCTTCCAACCGGCGGGGAGGGAGAGCCCGAGCGAGATCATGTCGAGCTCCAGAAACGGCACCCGCGCCTCGAGCCCGTGGGCCATCGTGACGCGGTCGGCCCTCTGCAAGTTCAGGTCGTGGAGCCCCTCGATGGTCCTGACGAGCTCCGCGTGGAGGTCCTCCTCGGTGCGGAACTCCTCCAGGTACTCGTAGCCCGCGAAGATCTCGTCCGCCCCCTCGCCCGTCAGGACGACCTTTACGTGCCTGGCCGTAAACTCCGCGAGGATAAAGTTCGGGACCGCGCTCCTGACGAGCGACGGGTCGAAGCTCTCGATGGTCCGGACGACCTCGGGCAGCACCCTCAGCGCGTCTTCTTGCGTGTAGACGCTCTCGTGGTGCTCGGTGCCGAGGTGCTCAGCGACGGCCCGCGCTGCGAGCAGGTCGGGCGAGCCCTCGAGGCCGACGGCGAAGGTCTTGAGCCTTTGGCCGCGTCTCTCGTACCAGCGGGCGGCGACGGCGGCGACGAGGCTGGAGTCGAGGCCGCCGGAGAGGAAGACCCCGACCGGCACGTCGCCCATCATCTGCCGCTCCACGGTCATGATGAGCCTGCCGCGGACCTCGTCGAGTATAGCCTCCGGGATGGGGGCGCCAGGCTCCGAGGGGCCGCCGAAGGGCTCGAGGTCGTCGTCCGAGGGCACGGCGCGTCCGAAGCGGACGAGCCCCTTCTCGGGGGTCCAGTAGTGGCCCGGGGGAAAGGATTCCACGAACGGCTGCAGGTCCCCGTCGAAGGCGCGCATCTCCGAGGCGAAGAAGACGGGGCCGCCGGCCTCCGGGCGCGCCCAGTAGAGGGGTTTTATGCCGACGGGGTCGCGGGCGGCGAGAAAGGTCCCGTCCTCGCCCGCCATCAGGAAGGCGTACATGCCGAGCAGCTCCGAGAGGGCGTCGGGGCCCCGCTCGGCGACGAGGCGCAGGGCGACTTCGTTGTCCGAGCGGGTGGTCATGGCCCGGTCGTCGAGCGTCTCCAGGATCTCCTCGTGGTTGTAGACTTCCCCGTTGCCGACGAGGTGGAGGGATCCGTCGGGCGTCGCGAGCGGCTGCTTTCCTCCCTCGACGTCCACGATGGAGAGGCGCCGGTGGCCTAAAACGTTGCCGCCGACCTCGACGAGGCCCTCATCGTCGGGGCCACGATGGGTTATGCGCCCCATCATGCGCCGCATGACCCCTGGCTCTATCCCACCGTATCCGCCAACGATCCCGCACACGTCTCACTCCGAGCCTCGGGTCTCCGGTCGGTGCAAATGTTACCCGCGCCCGCAGGGGTTGTCATGCGACGGCGGGATAACGGGTAGCGCTTCGGGCCCCCGCATTCTCCTCCTTCGGGCCGATGCCGCGCACGGGACGCCGCGATTAGGATGGCGTGGAAGCACCGGTAACGCATGGGTCGGGCGGGTTGCGGATCTCTGGGGGCACCATTGGCGGAGGTGATACGGGGCGATCTCCCTGGCGCCGAGGAGCACGGCGGGGCCCCGCGTCTCCCCGCCTCCGTCGCGACGCTGAACCTGGGAGCGGAGCCCGGCGGGGTGGGGGAGAACCTCCGGCTGGACGGCCGGGCCATAAGGGGGCTACGCGGGCGGGACCCCTCGCTGCGGTGGGTGGTGCTGCCCGGGCTCTTCACGTGCGGGTACTCGGACCTCGGCTCCGTCCACCGGTACGCCTAGGCCGCCGTGCCCGGTGTGGGCGCCCGTTTCTTCGCCGTAATGGTCCGGGAGCTCGGCGTCTACATGGCCTACGGGTTCCCGGAGAGGGGCCCGGCCGGCGTCGTCTTCGTTCTACTAGGCCTTGAAGCGCAGAACCTCAGAACCTCGTGCCTGCAAGCGCTTGGGATCCACGGACAACGCCAGCCTCAGTCGCGCCCGTCCTCTGGGCTCTTCTCTCGCATCTCGCGCCAGATCGTGCGTCCCACCAGGAAGAAGCAGAGCCCGGCAACGCAGGCGATGATCACCCCGATAACGTTCGTGAGCCCCGAGGGCTGCCCGACGGCCGAGAGGACGAACGAGGCGATCAGGGCCAGGCTCACGGCGGCCACGACCGCGGCCATCGACACAACCCCTACCCGCAGGATCAACCCCATGCAACCCGAACGCAACCGACCCCTCCCGGAAACCTCGTCACGCCGCCAAACGCCGCGTAACTATACCCCCGCCGCGCGCCTCCGGCCGGACCCACCGGGGCACTTGACAACGCGATTTGAACGTGTAAAATACGAGTTTGGCAAGTTCCTAAAAACAGCCTGTAACCCCGGATAACCTCTCTTCCGAGCGCTGAAAATCACGGCCTTGCGGCTCCGTTCGCGCTGCCGTAGGCGAGAGGCGGGCTGACGGGTAGGCGTTATAGCACGAGGCAGAGGAGGGACGCAATGGCAGTAACAGAGACCAGAGGGCGCAAGACGGAGCGCACGTCGGAGACCCCGGATCTCATACCGGGCTACTTCGCGCGCATCGACAAGGGCAACC
>JAUJMB010000148.1 GCA_030447045.1 Rubrobacteraceae bacterium
CCCGAGGGCACTCCGGAAGGCGCCACGGAAGAGCGACCTCCCGAGACGCCGCAGGACCTCGTAGAGGGGGCCGATTCCGGCGAGACCGTGGAGGCCGGGCTCGACCTGGGGCCGGCCAAGGGCCCGGCGCTCGACCAGGACGAGGGCCAGATCCAGTCCGACTCCGAGCGCAACCGCCGCAAGGAGCGGGTCGGGCTCGTTGTCTCCGACGCCCCCGAGAAGACCGTTACGGTCTCGGTGGAGGCGCTGGTGCGGCACCCCAAGTACAAGAAGCGCGTGCGCCGTTCCAAGAAGTTCATGGTCCACGACGAGGGCAACGAGGCGCGGGTGGGGGACACGGTCAGGATCATAGAGACCCGTCCGATCTCGGCGCGCAAGCGCTGGCGGCTGGCCAACATCGTGTCGAGGGCCGAGTAGTGATCCAGCAAGAATCCAGACTAAGGGTCGCCGACAACACGGGCGCCAGAAGTATTCTGACGATACGCGTTCTCGGCGGCAGCAAGCGAAGGAACGCTGGCGTCGGAGACGTGATCGTGGCGACGGTCAAGGAGGCCACGCCCGGGGGCGCCGTCAAGAAGGGCGAGGTCGTGCGGGCTGTCGTGGTGCGGACGAAGAAGGAGACGCGTCGGGACGACGGGTCGTACATACGTTTCGGCGAGAACGCCGGCGTCATCATCAACCAGGACGGGGCCCCGAGGGGGACCCGCATCTTCGGTCCGGTGGCGCGCGAGTTGCGCGAGAAGGGCTACACGAGGATCATCTCGCTGGCCCCGGAGGTGCTCTAGCTTATGGGTCTCAAGATAAAGCGCGGGGACACGGTCGTCGTGATCTCCGGCAAGGACAAGGGCAAGCGCGGCGAGGTCGAGCGGGTCATCCCGAAGAAGAACCGCGTGGTCGTTGGCGGCGTCAACGAGCGCACGCGCCACGCCAGGCCGAGCCAGAACAACCAGCAGGGGCTCTTCACCTTCGACGCCCCGATAGACATCTCGAACGTGATGCTGGTGGACCCCGGCAGCGGGGAGCCGACCAGGGTCGGGTACCGGTTCACGGATTCGGGGGAGAAGGTCCGGGTCGCCAAGAAGACCGGGAGGGACATCGATGGCTAGGCTAAAAGACAGGTACCGCGAAGAGATCGCCCCGGCTCTGCAGGAGCGGTTCGACATCCAGAACCCGATGAGGATCCCGGGCCTCGAGAAGATCGTGGTCAACATGGGCGTCGGGGAGGCCGTGGTCAACAGCCGCGCTTTGGACGGCGCGGTCGAGGACCTGGCGAAGATCACGGGCCAGAAGCCCCAGATCCGGCGGGCGCGCAAGAGCATCGCCGGGTTCAAGATCCGGGAGGGCATGCCTGTCGGCGCGAGGGTAACGCTTCGCAACGAGCGGATGTGGGAGTTTCTGGACAGGTTCATCTCCGTGGCGTTGCCGCGGGTGAGGGACTTCCGGGGGATCAGCCCGAGGAGCTTCGACGGGCGGGGCAACTACGCCGTGGGCCTCAGGGAGCAGGTCATCTTCCCGGAGATCAGCTACGACACCATAGACGCCACGCGGGGCCTAGACGTCGCGGTGGTGACGACGACCGAGAGCGACGAAGAGGCTCGGGAGCTTTTGCGGCTCCTCGGCATGCCCTTCAGGGAGAGTTAGAGATGACGAGGAAAGCCTTGCTGGTCAAGCAGCAGAAGCCGCAGAAGTTCAAGGTAAGGGAGTACAACCGGTGCCAGCGGTGCGGCCGGGCGCACGGGTACTACCGGAAGTTCGGGCTGTGCAGGATCTGCCTGCGCGAGCTGGCGCACGAGGGCAAGATCCCCGGTGTTACGAAAGCGAGTTGGTAGAGAGAGATGACGGTCACAGATCCCATAGCGGATTTCCTGACCCGCATCCGCAACGCCCACATGGCGAAGCAGGACGTGGTCCGGATACCGCACTCGAAGATGAAGGCGGAGATAGCGCGCATTCTCCTGCAGGAGGGCTACGTGCAGGAGGTCTCCGAGCAGGGCACCGGCGTGGACAAGCGCCTCGTCATCGGCCTGAAGTACGGCCCCGACGGCCGCCGCGGCATCACGGGCCTCAGGCGCATGAGCCGCCCGGGCCGCCGCGTGTACCGCAAGCAGACGAACATACCCCGCGTGCTCGACGGGCTCGGGGTGGCGATACTCTCGACCTCGCAGGGGGTCCTGACCGACCACCAGGCCCGCCGGCAGGGCATCGGCGGCGAAGTCTTGTGCTTCGTCTACTAGGGAGGTCTTGAGAGATGTCTAGAATCGGTAAAGCCCCGGTAGAGCTCCCTGGCGGCGTCAACGTCGAGCTCTCGGACCGGAGCATAAAGGTTACGGGACCTAGGGGCGAGCTGACGGTGCCCGTGGGCCGGGGCGTGCGGGTCGAGCAGGAGGACGGCAACCTTCTCGTCAGGCGAAACTCCGACGCGCCGCCGGACCGGGCGATGCATGGGCTGACGCGCTCCCTGCTCCAGAACGCCGTGACCGGTGTTACGGACGGGTTCACGAGGACGCTGAACATCGCGGGCGTCGGCTACAGGGCCGCGCTCCAGGGGCGGGACATAAACCTGCAGGTTGGGTACTCGCACCCCGTGGCGGTCGCGCCGCGGGAGGGCATCGAGTTCGAGGTGCCGAACGCGACGACCATTATCGTCCGTGGGAACGACAAGCAGCAGGTAGGCCAGATGGCGGCGGAGATCCGGAAGGTTCGCCCGCCCGAGCCGTACAAGGGCAAGGGCATCCGCTACAGCGACGAGCAGGTCCGCCGCAAGGTCGGCAAGGCCGGATAGGGGAGGATCTATGGCAGTTCTTCAGAAGCGGGCCCACAGGGAGAAGCGGCGCAAGCGCGTCCGGCGCAAGATCGCCGGCACCGCCGAGCGTCCGCGCCTCTCGGTGTACCGCTCGAACGTGAACATCTACGCCCAGCTTATCGACGACGACGCGGCCCGCACCTTGGCCGCGGCCGACTCCCGCGAGGTGGGAGAGGCCGAGAACCGCAAGGACGCGGCCCGCAAGGTCGGGGAGCTCATCGCGAGGAAGGCCCAGGAGGCCGGCATCGAGGTGGCGGTCTTCGACCGGGGCGGCAACAAATACCACGGCCGCATCGCGGCGCTTGCAGACGGCGCCCGCGAGGGCGGCCTGAAGCTCTAACTCAGGAGGACTAGGTTTTGGGTCGAGGCAGAGGAAATAACAGGGGCGGCGCCCCCGGCGGGCCGGGAGGCCCCCCCGGTCAGGGCGGCCGCGGCGGCGCTCCCGGTGGCCAGGGCGGTCGCGGCGGTCGTGACAACCGCGGCGGCGGGGGAGGCCGCGGCGGCGGTCGCGGAGGGCGCGACAGCGAGTTTCAGGACAGGGTCGTAGAGATCCGTCGCGTCGCCAAGGTCGTCAAGGGCGGCCGGAGGTTCAACTTCAGCGCGCTCGTGGTCGTCGGCGACGGCAAGGGGAGGGTAGGCGCGGGCCTGGGCAAGGCGAACACCGTGCCTGCGGCCATCCAGAAGGGCCAGGACCGGGCCAAGCGGAACATGTTCCAGGTCCCGATGCGCAACACGACCATCCCGCACGAGGTGATCGGCAAGTTCGAGAGCTCCGACGTGCTGCTCAAGCCTGCCTCCGAGGGTACCGGCGTGATCGCGGGCGGCGGGGTCCGGGCGGTCTTGGAGCTCGCCGGCGTCAGGGACGTGCTGACCAAGGCGCTCGGCTCGACGACGTCCGTGAACCTGGTTCAGGCGACGGTAGAGGGCCTGCAGAGGCTCCGCACCAAGGCGGACATCGAGCAGGCGCGGGGGGTGAAGATCACGTCATGAGCCCCCTCAAGGTTACCCAGATGAAGAGCATTATCGGGTCCAAGGGCGACCAGAAGCGGACGGTCAAGGCCTTGGGTCTCAAGCGGATCAGGGACTCGCGCGTGCACGGGGACACGCCCCAGATAAGGGGCATGCTCCACAAGGTGCGCCACCTGGTCCACGTCGAGGAGGTGCAGGAGTAATGAGGCTCAACGACATCTCCCCGGCCCCCGGCTCGAAGAAGTCGCGCAAGCGCGTCGGGCGCGGCATAGGCTCGGGGCACGGCAAGACCAGCGGCAGCGGCCACAAGGGCGCCGGCGCCCGCTCGGGCGCCTCGACCCACGCCGCCTACGAGGGCGGCCAGATGCCGCTGCAGCGGCGCCTGCCGCGCCTCAAGGGCGAGGCCAGGGGCCGGCACACCGTGGCCCGTCCGGTGGTCTACGCGCCCGTCAACCTCTCGGACCTCGAGGGTCTCTCCGGTGATACGATAGGGCCGGACGAGCTGCGGGCCGCCGGGCTCGTCAGGAAGAAGGCCAAGCTCGTCAAGATCCTCGGCAACGGCGAGGTCGGGCGGGCCGTCA
>JAUJMB010000149.1 GCA_030447045.1 Rubrobacteraceae bacterium
CGCGAGCCGCTCTTCTGGGCGGCCGCGGCGGCGTTTTCGGGGACCACCATCGGCCTTCTCGGCGCGGTTCGGCAGGCCACCTTGGGCGATTCCTTCTACGTCGACCCGGCCGCGCAGCTGCTCGCCCAGATACCGGGGTTTCTGGGCGAGGCGCTCGTCATGTCGTCGTCACTCGGCGCCGTCTACCTTGCCTGGAATGTGCTCAGCCGGAGGGGGCGGCGCCTCGCCTCTCTCGGGATCTCGCTGCTCGCGCTTGTGCTGCTGGCGGAGGCCGTCGGTGTTGCGGCCTCCGTCTACTGGAGCACGGGGGAGAGGTGGCAGGGCTACGCGGCTTTCCCGTTCCCCACTTTAGAGACCTCGGCTTCCTTCGTCATGGTCTTTCTTCCGCCCTTCGTTCTCCTGCCCTTCGGCGCGCTCGCCCTCCTGGCCCGCGAGAGGCGCCTCGGGGGTCTGCTCTTGGTCCTCTTCGTCCTTTCGCTGCCGTTCGGGGCGTTGCGGTCCTGGCTCTCCCCGCCGGAGCCGACCGGCATGATCGAGCCGACCACCGAGCTCCTGGCCTCCGTTCTCGGCTGGTACCCCTCCGGCGTGGGCCTCCCCGAGGCCCCGCTGTGGGTCCTGCTCGGCGCCGCGTTCGCGCGGCGGGCGAGGTCTCGGGCCTCCGGCGAGGCGTTCCGCACGGGGGAGAAGCGGAACCTGGAGGCCGCCCGTCGTCTCTACGAGGACGGCCTCGGCCGCGGCGACGCCTCCGTCGTGGACAGGCTTGTCTCGGAGGACTTCCGCGACCTCAAGCGGGGCTCGCGCGGCAAGGCTGGCATGGCTCGGGTGTTCTCGGACCTATGGAGGAGCTACCCGGACCTCGCGGTCTCCATAGGGCGCCAGGAGGCCGAAGACGACCTCGTCAGGACGCGCGTGGTCCTCTCGGGGACCGACAGGGGCGGCGTCCTCTGGTACCCGCCGACCGGAGGGCGCGCGGCCTTCACGGCCGAGTTCGTGGACCGCTTCCGGGACGGCCTGCTCGTCGAACACTCCGGCGAGGCCGATACCGAAGAGCTCCTGCGCCAGCTCGGCCTCGCGGAGGCACACGGCTCCCCGCCCGAGGCCCAAACGTAGGCGCGAGCCGGCGGGCCAAGGCGCGGGGCGCCGTTGGAGAGCTTCGTCCCCTCGCGGGAGATGACGCGGTACTGGAACCCCTCGGGCAACATCACTACCCCCCCCTGGGTCGGGCCGCAGGCGCCCGTAGCCGGCCTCCGCCGCCCCCGCGCTCCCGGCGCCCAGGGCGAGCGCCGCAGCCCCCATGCCCCCCATGCCGAGAAGAGCCCGGCGGCTGATCCTGCGGTCCCAATGGCCCCTTATGCCCAAAACGAACCTTCCTCCCCGTCAGAAACACACGTTCCCGAAGGCGATGCGTGGGCAAACCTCGTCCGCCCGTTTGCGGGCAGAACATGCGTCCTGACGTCTTGATGACCGCCAAAAGTATAGGTAGGCGGTCCGACCCGCGGGTTAAAACACGGCGAACTCCCCGTTAAATCTGCCCCGGCCCGCCCTTACCCGGATCACGCGCCCAGGTGCTCGTCCAGGAAGGCGGCGATCTTCGGGTAGGCGTCGAGGCGGTTCTTTAGCTTGGCGAGGCCGTGGCCCTCGTCCTCGTAGAGCAGGTACTCGACCGAGCCGCCGTTCCTGCGGACCTTATCCACGATCTGCTCCGCCTCCCCGACCGGCACGCGGGGGTCGTTCTTGCCGTGGACGACCATGAGCGGGGCAGCTATGCGGTCCGCCTTGTGGATGGGGCTTATGGAGCGGAGAAAGTCCCCGTCTTTCTCTAACGAGCCGTACTCGGGCTCGCGGAGTTTTCTCCGATAGGAGCCGGTGTTCTCCAGGAAGGTGACGAGGTTGGCTATGCCGACGATGTCGACGCCTGCGCTCCACAGGTCCGGGTACTCGGTGAGCGCCGCGAGCACCATGAACCCCCCGTAGGAGCCGCCCATGACCGCTATCTTCTCGTGGCCCCGCTCCTGCAGCCAGTGCGCGGCGTGGGCGAGGTCCTTTACGGAGTCCATCCTGAGCCTGACGTCGTCGAGGTGGGTGTACCCCTTGCCGTAGCCGGTCGAGCCGCGCACGTTCGGCAGCAGGACGGCGTGGCCCCGGCCGAGCAAGTACTGGGTGACGGGCGCGAAGGTGGGGCGCGACTGGCTCTCGGGCCCGCCGTGGACGTTCACGACGACGGGCGCGCCGGCGCTTTCCGGCTCGTAGAAGACCGCGGGCACCTCCAGACCGTCGAAGCTTGGGTAGCGCACTATCTTGGGCTCCCTGAAGCTTTTCGGGGGGATACCGGCCGTGGAGGAGCGGGTGAGGCGCCGCGCCTCGCCGTCGGGGAGGCGCATGGTCCAGACGTCGGGGTTGCGCGCGGGGCCGACGAGGGTGAAGGCGAGGTGCCCGCCATCGGGAGAGAACGAGAGGCCGCCGACGATGCCGCGCGGTAGCTCGGGGTCCGGCATCCTCCCGCCGCGGCCGTTGAAGAGCAGGAGGTCCGAGTAGCCGCCGACGTTGCGGGTCGCGGCGAGGAGGCGGCCGTCCCGGGAGAGTTCGGCCTCCTCGACGTCGTGGTCGTCGGGGGTCAGGTACTCGAGGTCGAGCGTGGCGAGGTCGAGGCGGGCGAGCCTGACGAAGTCCCCGTCGCGGTCGGTGGCGAGAGAGAGGTGCGTGCCGTCGGGCGTGACGTTCGGGGAGCGGAAGCGGGCTTCGCCCTCGTGGGGCGTGAGCAGCGTCGCCTCGCCGCTTTCGAGGTCGAGCCTGTAGAGGTCGTTGTCCGTGTTGGAGTGGTGGCGGGCGACGATCAGGAACGAGCCGTCCGGGCCCCAGCCCGAGACGGTATGGTAGCCGGTGGTCTCCCAGACCATCTCCGGCTCGCCGTCGGGCACGTCTTGAACGAAGACGTCGAAGTCCGTGCCGTTGCGGCGGGTGGCGGTGAAGGAGATCTTCGTCCCGTCCGGTGAGAAACCACCGGAGTAGTGGATGGCCTCGGGGTCCCGCGTCAGGTCCCGTTCCCCGCCATTGCCGAGCAGGAAGAGCTGCGAACGCTCGTTGCCGCCGGCGTCCATGCCGAAGAGGATCTCGCCCCTCGTCGGGGAGTACTCGGCGCCGGAGACGCGCTCCTCGTGGAAGGTGAGCTGCTCGGGCCAGCCGCCCCCGGCGGGGACCTCCCACGCCTGCGGGACCCCCGTGATCTCGGTCAAGAACGAGACCCTCCGGCCGTCCGGGGACCAGCTCGCGCCCCACGCGCCCCTGATCTTGAGGTACCTGCCGAACTCGTAGCCCAAAGCGCTTCCTCCTCCAGGTTCCGGCGAGTGGAGATTAAAGCACATGGGGACCCCGCCTCGAGGAGAGCCAGGCCCACCGCTCGTGGCGTTCTCCGCCCAAAACCTACGGTCTCTCCACCGTTCTCGCCCCCGTGCGGCAGCGAGAGCCTCGGAGGGTGGAACCGTCTCCGCTAGTTGATTACCATAGTTACGAACGCTCCGTGGGGGAGCGCGGGGAAAGGAGACGCGGCGCATGAGGGCGCTCGACTGTCAGTGCGGCAAGCACCTTGAGGCCAACAACGACGACGAGTTGTACGGGCTGGCCCGCGAACACGTGGACCGCGATCACCCCGAGATGCAACTCAGCGACGAGCAGGTCCAGGGGATCGTAGCCCAGGGCGCTTACGATAAGTAACGGGTAGGAAAGGCTCTGTAAGCCGGGACCGCATTATCCCGGCTTCTTGCCTACCGACGCGGGTGAAAGGGAACCCGCAAATAACCTGCCGCGCCGGAGAAGAACACGGAGTTTCGGGCGTCGAGCCAGGCAACGGCGGGCGGCCGACGTCCGGTGCTGCAGGGGCCCTTGTCTGAGTCGGCGGGCGACATGCGGGGGCGCGTTCTCGAACCCGCCCCCGCGGCTATACTCTGCGGACCTACTGAGGGAAAGGCATTTCTTTGGTACTGAGGCGCCTGCGCACTATGTTCGGCGGGGAGGCCCGGCCCGCAGCGCCCGCCGAACCGCTCTACGGCCTAGATCCGGAGGAGCGCGGGAGGATCGGGACGGAGCAAGACCCCTTGAGGGACTTCGAGGCCGCCATGCAACGCAACGAGGCGGCCGAGCGTGCCGAGCAGAGCGGTGACCCCCAGCGCGCCGTTGACCTCTACGAGAAGAGCGTCGCCGAAGGCTTCGTCGGCAGCCACCCCTACGAGAGGCTCGCCGCCCTCCACGAGCGCCGCCGCGACCCCGCCTCGGCCCTCCGCGTCTGCGAAGCCTACCTCAGCCTCGCCGCCTCCGGCACCATGCCCCGCGGCGCCCAACGCCGCGCCGACCGCAAAG
>JAUJMB010000150.1 GCA_030447045.1 Rubrobacteraceae bacterium
GCTACGCCCACGACGACGCGCCCGAGGGCATGAACGACCGCTACCTGCCCGAAGAGCTAGGGGATCGCGTCTACTACGAGCCCAAAGAGAGCGGGTCGGAGGCGGAGATCAAGGCTCGCTTGGACCGCTGGAGGGCGGAGAGGGCGGCGCGGGAGCGCCGGCACAACGGCGAGCCTTAGGGAGGATGGCCGGGGTCCGTCCCGGGCACAGACGCCCCCGGGCGCCGGGCTCTCGCAACGTTCGGATCCCGCAACGGCACGTTGACCGAGGTGCCCCATAGAAGCGAACGGCGTGGGAGGCCGTCCCGGGCAGCCACGGACCGCCTCTCGCCCGCCGGGACGAACCACGATGACGGCGCTTTCGCCCTACCGCCTGCCGGCGTCTGCGGCGCGGCGGGAGAGGAGCACGGCCGACGCGCCGGCTACGGCGTCGGCGATGGCCGCGATGCGTCTGGCCCGCTTTCGCTGCGGCACCCCCCAGCCGCCGCGGGCCTCGGCCTTCCCCTCTACCGTCCCGAACAGGCCGCCGTCGGAATCGGACGCCCGGGGGCCGGAGCGGAACAGGAAGCGTGCGCCCAACGCGGCCGCCAGGCGGCCGCTCGGGTCGGGCGCGAGCGCGTACGGGAGGTAGGAGGCGTTGAGGGCACCGACGCGCACGGAGCGGCGCGGCCGAAGTGCCAGGCCGACGATCCTCTCGGCCACGCGCCCGGGGGGTACGACCGGGGGGACGGGGCGCAGCGCGCGGCCCGTGTAGTTGGCCGAGTTAAGGTAGGTGGGCGTGTCGACGTAGGCAGGGTAGACGCCGCAGACCTCTATCTCCGAGCGCGGGGCGAGCTCGAAGCGCAGGGCTTCGGTGAAGCCGGCGAGGCCGGCCTTGCTCGCGCTGTAGCTCGCCGCCCACGGCATCGGCACCCGGCCGAAGACCGAGGAGACGTTGATTATCACCCCGCGCCCTCCCCGGTCGAAGAAGTGGGGCAACGCCGCGTGGGAGCCGTTTATCGCGCCGAGCAGATTCAACTCGATCAGGCGCGCCTGGGATTCGAGCGGGATCTCCTCGAAGGGTCCCCACATGCTCGTGCCGGCGTTGTTTACCCACACGTCGATGCCGCCGAAGGCCGAGACCGCGGAACTAGCCAGGTTGTCGACCTAGGCCGGGTCGGTGACGTCGGTTGGCACCGCGAGCGCCCGCCCGCCGAGCGCTTCGCATTGGCGGGCGGCCTCTTCGAGCAACCCGCGGCGCCTGGCGGCCAGGACCACGCTCGCGCCTCGCCGGGCAAAGTCCCGGGCGGTCGCCAACCCTATGCCGCTCGAGGCGCCGGTGATCACCACCGTACGGTCGCGCAGGCTTTGCATGACGAGCCGCCTTCCCTCTCGCTCCCGGCCGATCTCTCGCCGACCCCGCCAAGCAGTGTTATCCCGGCGGGCCGTCTTTCCGAAACCTCGACCCCGGCGGTCGGGCGGCTCCCGTGGGCGATTTCCAGGGCCGCCCCTGGCGATACCCTGGCGCCGGTTGCGCGCGGCCGTCGGCGCGGTCAGAATCGGAGGGCGTGAGTGGAGGGCCGATAGACGTCGCCGACCGCCTCTCGGTAAGGGCGCGCCCGCCGGGCCTGCCGATCATGCACCAACACTGGGGCTCGCTTCTGTTCATGCACTGGCCCGTGCCGGCGGATAGGCTCCGTCCGCTGATACCGGGACCCTTGAGCATAGACACCCACGACGGCCTCGCGTGGGTCGGCATCACGCCGTTCACCATGTGGGGCGTCAGGCCGGCGTTCGCGCCTCCGCTCCCGCTTCTGAGCGAGTCCCACGAGCTGAACGTCAGGACGTACGTCCACCTCGACGGCGTGCCGGGGGTGTGGTTCTTCTCCCTGGACGCGGGCAACGCGGCTGCCGTCCTCGGGGCGAGGGTGGCGTTCCACCTGCCGTATTTCAGGGCCCGCATGAGCCTCGAGCGGCGGGACCGTACCCTCTACTTCACTTCCAGCCGCTCGAGCCGCCGGTCGGCGCCCGCCGAGTTCGAGGCCGTCTGGACGGTCGGCGAGGGGTTGGGCGAGGCCACGCCGGGCTCGCTGGACTTTTTCCTGATCGAACGGTACTGCCTCTACGCCGCCCGCGGGGGTAGGATCTACCGCGCCCGGATCTTCCACCGGCCCTGGCCCTTGCACGGCGCGCACCTGTCGTCGTACCGCTCGACGATGATCGAGTCTCAGGGCCTGCCCTCGCCGGGGGGCGAGCCGCTGCTCCACCAGCAGGGGGAGCCCCTGAAGGTAAGCGTCTGGCCCAAGGTCAGGGTCCGGTAACCGGCCCCCTTCGCCGCTAGGTTCGGGCGAACCACTCGAGGGCCTCGCGCGCGACCGCCCCCGGCACGGTGTGCGGGCCGTCGAATTCCCTGTAGGTGACCTCGTAGCCCTCTCGCCCGAGCTGGGGCACTATCTTCCGGCTGCAGCGCTCGATCGGCAGTACCCTGTCGCGCGTGCCGTGGGAGACGAAGACGGGCGGCTTGCCCCTGCGGTCGGCCGGGGCCGCGAAGCCCGGCGAGAAGGCGATCGCGTGCGTGAACAGGTCCCCGTTGGTCAGGCCCAAAGAGAGGGCGTAGGAGGCCCCGTCCGAGAACCCCGTTATCGCCAGGCGACCGGCGTCCACCGCCAGGCTCTCGAACGTCTGCCCCAGCGCCCGGTCGATGAACGCTACGTCCGGGCCGTAGCCGCCCACGAGCACGTCCCAGGTCCTCCCGCGCGACTCGGGCGCGAGCAGGATGAGGCCGAACTCGTCGGCCAGGTCGATAAGGTGGGAGATGCCGCTTCTGGCGTCGCCGCCCGCGCCGTGCAACGTGAGGGCCAGCGGCGTCGCCCCCGTCGCGTCGTGGCCGGGGGGTATGTAGAGGAGGCCGTCCCGCCCGGAGCCGAGCCCCAACCGCCGGAGGCCGCCAGGGGCCGACGGAGGAGATGGGGGTTGATCCGGCCTCGCCAGCAGACGCCCCTGTGCTGCCCCGCCCCCGATCTCTTGCCGCCCTGCCGACACCTCTCCACCTGCCCCTCTCCTAGTATCTCTCGCGCAAGCGGTGAGGAGGCCAAGGGAGGCGGCCAAGGCCCCTCCGCCGGCGAGCCTCAAGAAGCGTGCCCGGCCGATCGCGCGTCCACCAGCGATCCTCCCGCCTCTATACCCGGGATGGTGCCCCTCTGTACGACCCTCGTTCCGCAGGGTTCCTGCCTTTCGACCCGGACGCCCTCCTAAGGGCGCATGAACCCTTTTACGGCCGCATCGAAGTCGCGTTTGCGCTCGTCGAAGGCACCGTGGCCGACGCCCTCGATGAGCCGCAGCGCGGCGCCGGGGATCCGTTCCGCCGTGTCCCTCTGGAGGGAGGCGGGGAAGATCCGGTCCCGGGCGCCGCCGACCACGAGGGTGCGGGCCGCTATCGCTTCGAGGCGGCCGTCGGCGTCGTGGTCCAGGGCCGCCTGGGCGGAGACGATGAAATCCTCGCGGGCGGAGGGGTTGCGGACGGCGGCGCCGCCGAGGAGGCGCGCCAGGAGATCGTAGAGGGGACGCCGGATCCCGGTGTACATGGCGACCACCATATCCGCGTGCAACTCGCGCCACCGCTCCTCGCGCGCCAGGCCGATCCAACGCCCCACGATCTCCCGTCCCTCCGGGCCCAACCCCCGCGCGGCCACGCCTATCACGAGGGACTCCACGCGCTCGGGGTGGTCGGCCGCGAAGTGCTGCGCGACGAGACCGCCCAAAGAGAGGCCCATAACGTGCGCCGGACCGATGTCCCGCCCGAGCGCCTCGCCATAGTCGGCGGCCATCTCACGCGTCGTGCAGCCCGACGGCAGCCCCCGCCTGCGGCTTACGAGGTACACCGTGTATTCGTCGGCGAAGCGGCGAAAATACCAGCGGAGGAACCGCGCGCCGTGCGTGACGTCCCCCAGGGCATCGTTGATGGGCGGGAAGACCACGAGCGTGCGCGGGCCCTCCCCGAAACGGACGAACGGAAGCCCGCCCGCGAGGTGCCCTGACTCGGTAGTTGGGGCTGCCATGAAAAGCATCACTCCCTCGAAATAAGGTGCTCCGACCCCGAGTTTATACCCACCGCGGGCCCATCTCCCTCGGTGGGCCGGAAGGCGGGGACCGAATCCCCGGGCGTCGACCCACGTGGGCTGTAGGTTAGTCGAGGGGGTGCCCCTGCAGCGGGCGGGCGCAACCGCGACCCCTGGAGAACCACCGTGGCGTATCGGCCGCGAATACACGCCCGAGCACCGGGCTAACGGACCCCGTGACACTAG
>JAUJMB010000027.1 GCA_030447045.1 Rubrobacteraceae bacterium
GCGGCCCCCGCGGCGGAGGACGCGCCGGCGGGTGACCCCGTGGACGAGGGGCCCGCGTCCGAGGAGCCGGTGGCGACCGAGCCCGAGACGGAGCCGTCCACGGCCTCCGGCGGGACGAGCGGGGAGCCGGTCGATGGCGGTCCCGGGGCCGCGGACGAGGTGGAGCGGGAGGAGCCGACGCTCGCGGAGGAGAGCCGCTCGCACGAGTTCTTCGACCGGGAGAACAGGGAAGAGGAGAAGGCCAGCAGGATCTCCCGCGCCAGCCGCTTCCTCCGCAGGCGTGGCTAGCGGGCCCGTTGTCGCCCGGGGCGACGGCGCCGTCGTCAGGCTGCGCGTCTCGCCCAACGCGAAGACCACGGGATTTCAGGGCCTCCACGGAGACGCGGCCATCAAGCTAAGGGTCGCCGCCCCTCCCGCCGATGGCAAGGCCAACGCCGAGGTGGAGCGCTTCGTGGCCGAAAGGACCGGTGCGGCGCCTTCGAGGGTGCGGGTCGTGCGGGGCCTCTCGGGGAGAGACAAGACCGTTTTCGTGGACGGCGTCGGCGCGGAGAGGGTGCGGGAGGTTCTCCGCTCGCGCCAGCGGTAGCCGGGTGCCGTCTGAGAGGTTCGAGGTTGGGCCGGGGGAGGCCGGGGAGCGGCTGGACCGGCTCGCCGCCGGGAGGCTAGACCTCAGCCGCAGCGCGGTGCGGCGCCTGCTGGACGGCGGGTCGTTGCTCGTGGGCGGCAGGCAGGAGAGCGCGTCCTACAAGGTGCGGGACGGGGAGATCGTCGAGGCCGACGTGCCGGACGAGGGACTGGCGCCGGAGGAGATCCCCGTCCCCGTCGTGTTCGAGGACGAGTACCTGGTCGTGGTGAACAAGCCGGCCGGCCTCGTCGTGCATCCCGGCGCCGGCAACCCGTCCGGTACGCTGGTCAACGCGCTGCTGGCGAGGGGCATCTCCGGGGGCGAGGACCCGTCCCGCCCTGGCGTCGTGCACCGCCTGGACAGGGACACGTCGGGGTTGATGGTCGTAGCCAAGGGCGAGGCGGCCTACTCGGGGCTCGTCGGCATGCTGTCCCGGCGGGAGGTCGGCCGGGTCTACCGGGCCGTCGTCGTCGGGACGGGGTTGCCGGAGACGGGGACGGTGGACTCGCCCGTGGGTCGCGACCCGGACAACCCGACGCTGATGGCTGCCGGGGTTGGCAAGGAGGCCGTCACGCACTTCGAGAAGCTCGCGGCGGAGTCGGGGGGGCACACGATGCTGCGGGTGCGCTTGGAGACGGGCAGGACGCACCAGATCCGGGTCCACCTCTCCGCCATCGGTTACCCGGTCTACGCCGACCCCCTCTACGGGAAGCCCGTGCCAGGGCGCCGGCTCTGGCTCCACGCCGAAAGGCTCTCCTTCCGGCATCCCGTAACCGGCGAGCAGAGGGATTTCGAGGCCCCGATCCCGGAAGACCTGGAGCGGTCCGCGGCCTCCCTCGGCCTCGCCTGAACCGCCCGGAGACACGATCCTGGACGCCCGGGTCAGCGCGCGTTGGGAGGGGCCGTCGCGCCCGGTCCGGGTTCGGCGCTTGACGGCCCCTCGGCGCTCTGTTAGCTTCTCCCTTTAGCAAGACCGACCTTTAACGGCGTCCCGTGAGGCGCGAAGGAGGCAGGCTTGGGCCGATCAAGCGTACACGAGCACGCGCGCTCGCAGCTGCTCACCCCGGACGGGATGGACCGTTCGCTCCGCCGCATCTCGCACGAGATCCTCGAAAAGAACGCCGCGTCCCTCGACAACCTCGCCCTCGTCGGGGTGCTGACGCGCGGCGTCCCGCTGGCGCGCAGGATCTCCGAGAACCTCACCCGTTTCGAGGGGCTCGACGCGCCGGTCGGGTCGCTGGACATCACGCTCCACCGCGATGACCTTTCGGGGAACAGCCCCGAGGTGAAGGGCAGCCGCGTGCCCTTCGACGTCACGGGCAAGACGGTCGTGCTGGTCGACGACGTGCTCTACACCGGCCGGACGGCGCGGGCGGCGATGGAAGCCCTCCTGGAGCTCGGCCGGCCCGCGGCCGTGAGGCTCGCGATCCTGGTGGACCGGGGGCACAGGGAGCTGCCGATCCGGGCCGATTACGTCGGAAAGAACGTGCCGACCGCCCGCGGCCAGCAGGTCCTGGTCAACCTGGAGGAGACGGACGGGGAGGACGGGGTGATCGTCGTTGGGAACTAGGAGCTTTCTCTCGCTGGAGCACACGAGCAGGGAGGAGTTGCGGGAGATCCTGGACCTCGCCCGCGCCCACGAAGAGGGCGGCGTCTCCCGGACCCTCGCGGGCAAGACCGTGTGCCTGGCCTTCTTCGAGTCCTCGACCCGGACCGCCGTCTCCTTCGAGCTCGCGGCGCGGAGGTGCGGGGCCGACGTGATCTCGCTCTCCGACAAGGGCTCCGCGATCTCCAAGGGCGAGTCCCTCGTCGACACGGTGGTAACGCTGGACCGCCTCGGCGCCGACGCCATAGTCCTGCGCCACCCGGCCGCCGGCGCGGCATCGCTCGCCTCGGGGCACACCGCCGCGGCGGTCGTCAACGCCGGCGACGGATGCGGCCAGCACCCGACCCAGGCGCTCCTGGACCTCCACGCCTTGAGCAAGGCCGCCGGCGGCTTCGAAGAGCTGTCGGGCCGCAAGGTGGCCATCATCGGGGACGTGCTGCACAGCCGGGTCGCCCGGAGCGTCATCCCGGCGTTTACGCGGGCCGGGATGGAGGTCTCCCTCGTGGCGCCGCGTACCCTCCTGCCGCCGGATGCGGACGCGTGGGGCCTGCCGGTGCTCTCTTCGGTGGACGAGGCGCTCGACCGGGGCGCCGAGGTGCTCTACACCCTGAGGCTGCAGAGGGAGCGGATGACCGGGGCACGGATCCCCTCCGTCGGGGAGTACGCGCGGTTCTACGGCGTGGCGCGACGGCACCTGCGGGGTGGGACGCTCGTCATGCATCCGGGCCCCGTCAACCGGGGTGTCGAGATAGGGGGCGACGTCGTGCTCGACGCCGGCTCCCTCGTCCCGAACCAGGTGGCCGCCGGCGTCCCCGTGCGCTCCGCCGTCCTTACCGTCGCCACCGGCGCCGCCCAGCGGATCGCCGCGTGATCCCGCCCCGGACCAGACCGCCCGACCTCGTCGTCCGCCACGCCCGCGTCCTGGACCCCGGGACCGGATTGGACGGCGTAAGGGACGTCCGGATCACGGCCGGCACGATCTCCGAGGTCGGCGAGAACCTGCGCGGGACGCGCGAGCTCGACGCCGACGGGCTGCACCTCTTCCCCGGCTTCGTGGACGTCCACGCCCACTGGCGCACCCCCGGCCGGGAGGACGAGGAGACCATCGAGAGCGGCTCCGCCTCAGCCGCGGCCGGCGGTTTCACCGGGGTCGTGATGATGCCGAACACCGACCCCATAGTGGACAGCCCCGTCGTCGTGGGCGGCCTCGCCCGCAGGATAGAGAGGGAGTCCCGCGTCAGGGCGCGCATCTCCGCCGCGCTCCACATCGGCCTGAAGGGGGAGCGGCTCACGGAGATGCGGCTTCTGAAAGAAGCCGGGGCCTTCTGCGTCTCCGACGACGGGCTCGGGACCGCCTCGGCCGGGGTCTTGCGCAACGGGATGATGTACGCCCGGACCGCCGGGCTGCCCCTGATCCTGCACTGCGAGGACCACACCCTCGCCACGGGCGTCGTCCACGACGGCGTCGCCGCCTCCCTCGCCGGCATCCCCGGCTCCCCCGCGAGCGCCGAGGACGTCGCCACCGCCACGGCCCTGATCCTCGCCGCCGAGACGGGCGCTACGACCCACATAACCCACGTCTCGACCGCCCTCTCTGCGGCCCTGGTCGCCTTCTTCAAACCCCGCGCCGACGTCACCGCGGACACGACGCCGCACCACCTGACGCTCACGGACGACCTGGTCTCCACCCTCGAAGGGCTCTACCGCGTCAACCCGCCCTTGCGCCCGGACGCCGACAGGGACGGCGTCGGCGAGGCGCTCCGGACCGGCGTGCTCGACTTCGTCGCGACGGACCACGCGCCGCACGCCCCGGAGGAGAAGGCCCTCCCGCTCGAGGAGGCCGCCCCCGGCTTTCTCGGCCACGAGACGGCGTTCGCGGCGCTCTACACGGCGCTCGTCCTGACGGGCGAGCTCACCCTCAGCAGGCTAGTCGAGGCGATGAGCTCGGCGCCGGGGCGCTGGGTCGGGGAGGGGGGGACACTTGCGGTTGGGGGGCCGGCGGACCTTGTGCTCGTGGACCTCTCGGAGCGCTGGACGGTGGATGCCGCGACCATGATCAGCCGCTCTACGAACTCACCTTATCTAGGGGAGACCCTGACGGGCCGGGTGGTGGGTACTATAGTTGACGGAGAGTTGGTACACGACAGAACGGGAGCGCAACTTGGAACACGAGGGTAGCCGGCGTCAGGGGCGCAGCAGGGCGACGCTGGTGCTCGAGGACGGGAGCGTCTTTGTGGGCTGGACCTTCGCCGGCGACGGCGAGGTCGCCGGCGAGGTGGTCTTCACGACCAGCATGGTCGGCTACCAGGAGACGATCACCGACCCCTCCTACCGCGGCCAGATCGTGCTCTTCACCTACCCCCTCATCGGCAACTACGGCATGATCCCGGGCGACGAGGAGTCCCGCGACGTCCAGGCCGCCGCCGTCCTCGTCCGCGAGTACACCCCCTACCACAGCAACTGGGCGAGCGAGGAGTCCCTCGCCGCAACCCTCGACAGGGCCGGCGTCCTCGGTATCGAGGGCATGGACACCCGCGCCCTCACCCGGCGCATAAGGGACAGGGGTGCGATGCGGGGCGTCATCTCCACGGTAGAGAGAGACCCGGGCGTGCTGCGCGAGAAGGCGAACGCCCACCCCTCGATGGTAGGCCTCGACCTCGCCTCCTCGGGCTCCGACCTGACCGAGCCGACCCTCATGCCGGCCCTCGGCGAGGAGCGGTGCCGCGTCGTGGCGCTCGATTATGGGGTCAAGGGCTCCATCTACAAGGAGCTAAGGAGCCGCGGCGCCACGGTGCTCGCGATGCCGGGCTCGACCGAGCCGGGGGAGATCCTGGCGTCCAACCCCGACGGTCTCTTTCTCTCCAACGGCCCGGGCGACCCGGCGGCCATGAAGCGGGCCGTCGACACCCTGCGGCCCGCGCTCGGCGAGGTGCCGGTCTTCGGGATCTGCCTCGGCCACCAGCTTCTCGGTCTGGCTTTGGGTTGCGAGACGTACAAGATGCCCTTCGGGCACCACGGGGCGAACCACCCGGTAAGGAACCTGGAGAACGGCCGCATCGAGATCACGAGCCAGAACCACGGCTTCTCCGTCCGCGAAGACTCGCTGCCAGAGGGCGTCGAGCTCACCCACCGCAACCTCTACGACGGCACCGTGGAGGGGATCTCCGCGCCCGAAAAGCGCGCCTGGAGCGTCCAGTACCACCCCGAATCGAGCCCAGGGCCGCGCGACTCCGGTTACCTCTTCGACGGGTTCGTGGATAGCGTCTCGCCGAAGGCGGTGGTCGGCTAAACATGCCGCGCCGCGACGACATCGAGAAGATCCTGATAATAGGGTCCGGTCCCATCGTGATCGGGCAGGCCGCCGAGTTCGACTACTCGGGCACCCAGGCCTGCCGGGCCCTCCGCGACGAGGGCTACCGAGTCATCCTCGTCAACTCGAACCCCGCCACCATCATGACCGACCCCGAGGTCGCCGACGCCACCTACGTCGAGCCGCTCACGGTCGAGGCCGTCTCCGAGGTCCTCCGCAAGGAGCGCCCCGACGCGCTCCTCCCGACCCTGGGCGGGCAGACCGCCCTTAACCTCTCTATCGAGCTCGACGAAGCCGGCGTCCTCGCGGAGCTCGACGTCGAGCTCCTCGGCGCGTCCATCGACTCCATCCACAAGGCCGAGGACCGCCAGCTCTTCCACGACGCCATGACCAAGATCGGGCTCAAGGTCCCTCCCAGCCGCACCGTGAAGAGCTTCGAGGGGGCCGAGGAGCTGGCCGGCAGGATCGGCTACCCCCTCATCATCCGCCCGAGCTTCACCCTTGGCGGCAAGGGCGGCGCCACGGCCAACGACCACGCCGAACTCCGCCGCGCCGTCTCGGACGGCCTCGAGGCCAGCCCCGTCGGCTCCGTCCTCGTCGAGAAGAGCGTGGCCGGCTGGAAGGAGTTCGAGCTCGAAGTCATGCGCGACCTCGACGACAACGT
Source organism: Rubrobacteraceae bacterium (assembly GCA_030447045.1). The sequence goes on from JAUJMB010000027.1 coordinate 6,206, forward strand.
CGTAGTCATCTGCTCCATCGAGAACCTCGACCCCATGGGCGTCCACACCGGCGACTCCATCACCGTCGCCCCGGCCCAGACCCTCTCGGACCGCCAGTACCAGACCCTCCGCTCCGCTTCTATCCGCATAATACGAGAGATCGGGGTGAGCACCGGGGGTTCCAACATCCAGTTCGCGGTGGATCCGGAGAGCGACGAGTTCTACGTGATCGAGATGAACCCGCGGGTGAGCCGGTCGAGTGCGCTGGCGAGCAAGGCGACGGGGTTCCCTATCGCGAAGATAGCGGCCAAGCTCGCGGTCGGGTACTCGCTCGATGAGATCCCGAACGACATAACGCGGGCGACGCCGGCGTCCTTCGAGCCCGCGCTGGACTACGTGGTCACCAAGATCCCGCGCTTCGCCTTCGAGAAGTTCCCTGGCGCCTCGCCCAGGCTCACGAGCAGGATGCACTCGGTGGGCGAGGTCATGGCGATAGGCCGGACCTTCACGGAGAGCCTGAGCAAGGCGATGGCGTCGCTGGAGGTGGACCCGCAGGACGTGAAGGCCGGGTTGGATGAGCCCGGGCCCTACAGGATCTTCGCCATCTTCGACGCGCTGCGGGCCGGGTTGGACATACGCGAGATCCACCAGCGCACCAGCATCGACCCGTTCTTTATAGCCACCATAGCCCGCATCGTGGCCGCGGAAGGCGCGATCTCCATCCCCCTCGACGCCGAGGAGCTGCGCGAGCTGAAGCGGATAGGCCTCACCGACGACACCATCGCCGCCGCCTCCGCCACCTCCACGGAGGTCGTGCGCGGCGTGCGGCGGGCTTTAGGCGTCTCCCCGACCTACAAGGCCGTCGACACCTGCGCCGGCGAGTTCCCGGCCCAGACCCCGTACTTCTACTCGACGTATGAGGACGAGGACGAGGTGGTGCGCGGGGGGAACCCTTCCGTGGTGGTGCTCGGGAGCGGGCCGAACAGGATCGGGCAGGGCGTGGAGTTCGACTACGCCTGCGTCCACGCGAGCTACGCCCTCAAGGACGCGGGCTACGACTCGGTGATGGTCAACTCCAACCCCGAGACCGTCTCCACAGACTACGACGCCTCCACCCGCCTGTACTTCGAGCCGCTCACCGCCGAGCACGCGCTCGAGGTGATCCGGCGCGAAAAGCCCCACGGCGTCATCCTGCAGTTCGGCGGCCAGAGCCCCCTGAAGCTCGCCCGCGAACTCGAAAGGGAGGGCGTGCCCATCCTCGGCACCTCCCCCGACGCCATAGACCTCGCCGAGGACCGCTCCCGCTTCGGGCGGCTGCTGGAAGACCTGGACATCCCGCACCCCCGCTTCGGCACGGCGACGACCCCGGCGGAGGCAACGGCGGTGGCGCGCGAGCTCGGCTACCCGGTCGTGGTGCGGCCCTCCTACGTGCTCGGCGGGCGCAGGATGGAGATCGTCTACAGCGACGACGACCTGGACCTGTACCTGAGGGCGGGTGCGGCGGCCAGCCCCACGCACCCTACCCTCGTGGACAAGTTCATGGAGGATTACGTAGAGGTAGACGTGGACGCCGTGTGCGACGGGGAGGAGGTCTTTGTCGGGGGGATCATGGAGCACGTCGAGGAGGCCGGGGTTCACTCGGGCGACTCGTCGTGCGTCACGCCCCCGATCACGCTCCACAGCGCCCTTCTCGAGAGGATAGAGGACTACACCCGCCGCCTCGCCCTCGCCGTCGGCGTCGTCGGCCTGATGAACGTGCAGTTCGTCGTGCGCGGAGATGAGATCATGGTGATCGAGTGCAACCCCCGCGCCTCCCGCACGGTGCCGTTCATCTCCAAGGCGACCGGCGTCCCGCTCGCGAAGCTCGCGACCAGGGTCTCTTTAGGCGAGAAGCTGCGGGATATACGGCCGCATTCGTCGACAAACGGACACTTCTCCGTAAAGGCACCGGTCTTCCCGTTCGACCGCTTCGCGGACGTGGACCCCTTGCTGGGGCCCGAGATGCGCTCGACGGGGGAGGCGATGGGGATAGACCGGACCTTCGGGGGGGCTTTCGCCAAGGCGCTTATAGCGGCGGGGCAGACGTTGCCGGTCTCGGGGCGGGTGTACATCTCGGTCTCGAACAGGGACAAGCGGTCTGTGGTTCTTATAGCGCGGGCCTTCGCGGATCTGGGGTTCGAGATCTCGGCCAGCGAGGGAACGGCGGAGGTGCTCAAGAGCAACGGGCTCCCGGTGGTAGTGGTGCCGAAGATAGGCGAGGCCGGGGGCGACGTGCTCTCGCTCATAGAGGAGGGCGGGGTGGACCTGATCGTGAACACCCCCTGGGGCCGCGGGGCGAGGACGGACGGGTACCTGATCCGGCGCAGGGCCCTCATGCACGGCGTCCCCTGCATAACTACCCTTGCCGGCTCCGCCGCCGCCGTCCAGGGCATCGAGGCCCGTATCCGGGGCGGAACCCGCCGCGTAAACAGCCTCCAGGGCCTCTACGCGACGCGCGCGTGAGGTTCCACACCGTGGAGATAGAGGACCGCCGCGAGCTCGGCGCCTACACCCTCCTCAGCTACCGCTGGCCCGGCGAAGGCGTGGAGCCTGGCCGTTTCGTGATGGCCCGTGCCGCCGGATACCCCGTCACGCTCGACCCCTTCCTCGCCCGCCCCTTCTCGTTCTACGACTTCGTGGACGGGGTGGCGAGCATACTCTTCGAGGTCAGGGGCCGCGGCACGGCGCTGCTGGACATGGCGACCGAGACGATAGAGGTCACGGACCCCCTCGGCAAGGGATTCGAGCTCGGCGCCGCAGACGGAAGGGCAGCACTCCTCGGCGGCGGCATCGGGGTCGCGCCGCTCAAGATACTGGGCAGGCGGCTCGCCGCCCTCGGCATCGCCCACGACGTATTCCTCGGCTTTCTCGACAGGAGGACCGCCGCCGTCGCCGACGACTTCCCCGCAGCGGCCGTCGCCACCATGGACGGGTCGGCTGGCACCCACGGCACCGTGCTGGACGCAGCCCGCAACCTCCGGGAGTATCCGGCCGTCTACGCCTGCGGCCCGAACGCGATGCTGGCCGCCGTCAAGAGCGCGGCGGGGACGGTGGGGCTCCGGCAGCTCTCCGTGGAGGAGCGGATGGGCTGTGGGAACGGGTCCTGCAACGGCTGCGTGGTGCCGGTTGACGGGGGATACGTCCGCTCCTGCGTAGAGGGCCCCGTCTTTCGGGCCGAGGTCCTCGCGTGGTAGTGCGGGAGAGGGCCGCGGGCGTGGACCTCTCGGTCGAGCTGTGCGGGATGACCCTGAGCACGCCGCTCGTCCCCGCCTCGGGGACGCTGGCGAAGGAGGCGCTCGGGGAGGTAGAGGGCGTCTACGGGGCCATCCTCCCCAAGACCACGACCCCCGCTGCCAGGGCCGGCAACCCACCACCGCGCGTCGCCGAGACGCCGGCGGGGATGGTCAACTCCATCGGGCTGCAGAACCCCGGCGTCGAGCGCTTCATGGAGGACCTCGACGCCTTCGACCTCGGCGTTCCCATCTTCGTCTCCGTGGCGGGGGAGACGGTCCGAGACTTCGCGGCCCTCTGCGAGAGGGTCTCCGAGGACGCCCGCGTGGCCGCCGTGGAGCTGAACCTCTCCTGCCCGAACGTCGAGCACGGCGGTCTCACCTTCTGCGCCGGCCCGGCCGCCGTGGACGAGGTCGTCGCCGCCTGCCGCGCCGCCGCGCCCGCCAAGCCGCTCTTCGCCAAGCTCACCCACGAGGGGGTCGTCGGGAACGCCCGCGCGGCCGAGGCCGCCGGCGCCGACGCGCTCACGGTCATGAACACCATACCGGCGTTGACCATAGACGCGAAGAGGCGCTCGGTGCTGGTGCGCGGCGGGCTCTCCGGCCCCGCCGTCAAGCCCGTGGCACTAAAGGCCGTCCACGACGTCGCCAGGACCGTCGGCGTGCCGATCCTCGGCGGCGGGGGCGTTACAGGCGGGACCGACGTGGCCGAGTTCATGCTCGCCGGGGCGACCGCGGTCCAGGTCGGCACGGCCAGCTTCGTCCGCGACCCGGCCGAGATCCTCGCAGAGTTCTCCGACTACCTGCGCGAGACCGGTATGGGAGCGGCGGAACTGACCGGCGCCCTCACATAACCACCTCGGGAGCGGCGGACCACGCCACCGCCTGATCGGCGGAAATGTACCCCCATCTCTCTGGGCGCGGCAAGGTCAGGTCTCTGCTAAGGTCAGGATGCGTCTTCGTGGTCGACGAGTTCAGAAAGGAACACCTGGCCGACAGGGCCACCAGGGCCTTCTTCTACCACCAGCAGCTCTCCCTGCTCCACGCCGGCGGGAAGGTAAACGGGAGCGGAGGGCACCAGCCGGGCGGGGGCACTTTCGAGTCGTGGTACGCGCGTGTCACGGAGCATCGCGCCGCCATGCACGGAGAGGGAGAGGTCCTGGCGTCGCTCAAGGAGAGGTTCGTCACGCGGAGCCTGTCTTACAACCCCTACCTGTACCGTCAGGGGTTCGACACGGCGGTGAAGCCCCTGGAGCGCAAGCTCATCGCGGAAGGGGGCATCCAGCCCACCGGCCTGCGCTGGGTCGGGGTCCTCGAAGCGCCATCTCGAGGAGGCGCCCGCTGAATCGTCCCGAAGAACGGTCCGGCGCCGGTCGCGGCGCGTGCGCCTCTAGCGGCGCACGCGCCCTCGGTTCGATCTCCTAAAACTCCACGCCGCGCGGTTGGTAGGAGACCTCCTTCGTGAACCGCGCTAGCTCTCCGCCGGGTACTCGCGGATGCGGACGACCTTGCCGGCCCTCACGGAGCACTCGTGCAGGAACGGCGTCTCGGTCCGGTCCGGACCTTCGCCCTCTGCGAACCGTCCCACGACCAGCACGCCGTCGCCCATCTCCAGAAAGGTGTCGGCGAAGACCCTGGGACCGTCCCCGTACTCGTCGCGCCGGAACGCGGCCTGCAGCACCGACGGCAGGCCCCTGAGGACGCCGTCGAAGGGGAGGCGCACCACCGCCGGGTGGACCCATTCCACCCGCGGGTCCAGGTAGCGAGCCGCTGTGCGCGGGTCGTCTTCTTCGAGCGCCCGGTAGGCGGCGCGCACCGTCGTCGCGTCCTCCGCGAGCTCGCCCGCGGCGGGCAGCCCGTTCCGCCGCGGGCGGCCGACGATCACGCGGCGGCCCGCCGCCCGCGGGCGCCCGCCAGGGGGAGCGCCGCGCCGGGCTTCACGGCCCCTGGCACGGGGTTGGAGAGCACACCCGAGAGGATGCCCCCGAAGGTCGCGCGCCCGGGGCCTTTGGCCGCCAGGGCGGCGATCGTCCCGGAGAGGGCGACCACCGCGAGGGCGCTGGCCCCTTCGCTCGTCATCAGCCTGCCGATCATCTCTGCTCCTCTGCTCGTCGTGTTCGCTGTTAACCGGCGGCCGCCTCGCGCGGCCCCCGGTCCTCTCTTCTCTGGCCTGTGCGCCCTACCGCCGCGCCTCCGAGGGGGCGATGTTGCGGTTGAAGCGGAAGAAGTTGTCGGGGTCGAGGCGATCCTTGAGAGCGACGAGGCGCTCCCAGTCCTCGGGCGCGTAGGCGGCCCTGACCCTCTCCTCGCCGGCGGCGTCGAGCTCCATGAAGTTGACGTAGGTCTCGCCGGTCTGGTGCTCGCGGGTGGCCTCGGTCACGCGGGCGAGGTGCCCCTTGACCCCTTCGGCCATCTCCGGGGTGAAGGTGACGCCGACGCCGTTCATGATGTACCCGGCCTTGCCGCCGCCCATGGGGGAGAGGCGGCCCGGGGTGCGGGCGAGCGCGCCTCCCAGCTGCCGGATCTCGAGCATGATCAGCGGCGAGCCCGAGTCGGGGCCCGCAACCTCGAGAAGCGCCTCTATGGCTTCAGGCGAGAGGTCCCGCAGCATCTCGGAGTGCTGCACGGAGGCCATTGGGTCGACCGGGTCCATGCTGATCGCGTCCATCGCCGCCACGGGCATGACCCCGAAGGTGTCCATGACGGGATCGCCGAGCCGCTCGCGCACGGGACGGAACATCTCCTCGCCGTCCTCGGGGTTCTCGCCCGAGTAGCAGCCCCGCACCACGACGAACGACCCGCCGCGCAGGGGCTCCGGTATGTCCGGAAGCGGGGGGATGTTCATGAAGGCGACCGCCGTGGTCATCTCGTCGGGCAGGTCCGCGCTCCAGCGGGCGTAGAGTTCTAGCACCTCCCTCGCCCTCTCGACGGGGTAGAACGCGTTGCCGCCGTAGACGACCGTCAGCGGGTGGAGCTTGAACTCCAGGGAGGTGACGATGCCGAAGTTGCCGCCCCCGCCCCCGAGGCCCCAGAAGAGGTCGGGGTGCTCGTCGGCGCTTACGCGCAGGAGCTCGCCGTCGGCGGTTACCACATCGGCCCCCGTGACGCTCGCCGCGTTCAGGCCGAAGCGGCGCCCGAGCCAGCCGAAGCCGCCGCCCATGGTGTAGCCGACGACGCCGACGTGGGAGCTGCTGCCCACGAGGCCCGCTAGGCCGTGGGCCTGGGCCTCGGGGATCACGTCGGTCCAGAGCGCGCCTGCCTCTACCCTGGCCGTCCGGGCCACCGGGTCCACGCGCACGCCCCTCATGCGGCTGGTGTTGACGAGGACGCCGCCGTCGCAGGGGGCGCCCATGCCGTGTCCGGTCGCCATCACCCCGACGCCCATCCCCGCGCCGCGGGCAAAGGATACGGCGGCCATCACGTCGGCCGCGCCCTCGGCCATCACGACCAGCGCGGGCTCCTGGCGCGCGTTCAGGTTCCACGCCCTGCACGCCTCGTCGTAGCCTTCCTCGCCCGCAGCATAGGCCGTGCCGCGCAGGCCGGCCCGCAGCGTCTCCAGCGTAGAATAACGTCCTATCGTCTCCACAGAGTCCTCCAATCTCCCTTCAAAGAACGCAGCTTAGGCCCGGGTCGGAACGCCGGCATCCCGCAAACGGCGTATCTTGGGCGCGGCGGCGGGGGTTCCGATCCCCCACGGAAGCCAGAACGCCCACCGGCGCCCTCGGCCAGGCCGCTGGCGCGCCCGCAGTTTGCGGTCGAGGCGCCCCGAATCGATCTCTCGCGCCACCTCCCCGCGTCGCCCTTGCGCCAGCAAAGAATCCATCCCCGTAACCATCGCCTGTTCTCCTCTCTTCGGACGATCTACCGTGGTCACCACCTTGCCTGCCCGTCCGCAGGCGAACCACCCACACAGCCCCCACACAGCCCCCACGCTCGGAGTGTGGGGGTCGGGCGGCCGGAATCCGGTCTACCCGGACCGGAAGCGGCGGGTAACAAAGGTTTCGGGGTGATTTGAGGGGGTCCGTCGGGACGCCGGGCGCGGCAGCATCCGCGTCGTTTGCTGCCGGGATCGCGGCGGCGCGGACCTCAGTGGGCGGCGGCCGTACACCTGTACGGGCGGGTGACGGGGTAGAGGCGCCGATGGTATACTAGCGCGCTGATGCTGAGGCGGGCACCAGAACGGACGGTCGACGAGCGGCGGAACGCGCTCGAGGAGGCCAACAGGGTACGCTTCGCCAGGGCCGCTACCAAGCGGGACCTCAAGAGCGGGAACCTGGACATCTACGACCTGCTCATGGACCCTTCGGAAGAGTTGCGGGGCGCGAAGGTCGAAGAGATGCTACTCGCGGTGAAAGGGATGGGCAGGATCAAGGTTACCCGTGTTTTAAGGGAGGCAGGCATAAGCCGCTCGAAGACCCTCGTCGGCCTGACGCACGGGCAGAGGGACCGTCTACTCGGGGCGCTTGGGTGCGAGGACGCCTGATCGTCGTCTCCGGCCCGTCCGGGGCGGGGAAGTCGTCCCTGATCCGGGAGGCGCTCGCGGCGGTCCCGGAGCTCGCCTACTCCGTCTCGGCGACGACCCGGCGGGCGAGGCCCGGCGAGGTCGATGGCGAGCACTACGTCTTCCTCTCCAGGGAGGAGTTCGAGCGCTGGATCGAGGAGGGAAGGTTCCTCGAGTGGGCCCAGTACTCGAACAACCTCTACGGGACGCCCGTGGGGAAGGTCGAGGAGCTTCTGGGGTCGGGGCGCTCCGTCATCCTCGAGATAGAGCTCCAGGGCGCCCGTCAGGTGCGGGAGAAGAGGCCGGACGCGGCGATGGTCTTCGTCCGGGCCCCGTCGCTGGAGGAGACG